>JAFEDP010000140.1 GCA_018241545.1 Pseudomonadota bacterium | reverse complement strand
TCTGCAAGCGCTACAGCGTCGACAACTCCGGCCGCGACCTGCACGGGGCGCTGCTCGATGCGCGCATCCTCGCGGATGTCTACCTCGCGATGACGGGCGGGCAGGGCGCGTTCGCGCTCGGCGCGCCCACCGACGGCGGCGCCGCCGCGCGCGCGGTGCGCGCGCAGCGCCACGCCGAGGTCGCGATCCCGGTCATCCGCGCGAGCGACGAGGAACTCGCCGCGCACGAGCGCGCGCTCGATGCCATCGCCAAGGCCGCCAAGGGCAAGTGCCTGTTCCGAACACCCGTGGCCGCGCCGGTCGCGAAATAGCGCGGCCCGGCCCTGACGGGCCGGCCCGCGGAGGGCGCGCGGGACCCCGTTTCCCGCGGAAAAGCGCCCCGGAACGGGTCGGCGGCACGGTTCCCGGGGCGGGGGCTGCGCACCCCGTCACACGGGGGCCCGGGGCAGGCCCGTATAATCGCCCGAATCTGCAGGGCTTTCGCCAGGGACCCCAAGACGATGCGCAAACTGAGTCTTCGCAAGTGCCGGGTGGGCGTGATCGGCCTCGGCTACGTCGGCCTGCCGCTCGCGGTGGAGTTCGGCAAGCATTTCGAGACGCTGGGCTTCGACATCCGCCCCGAGCGCGTCGCCGAGCTCGAGCGCGGCCGTGACTCGACCCTGGAGGTCACCCGCGCGGAGCTCAAGGCGGCCGCGCGCCTGAGCTACTCGACGACGCTCGCGGACCTCAAGCGCTGCAACGTCTTCATCGTCACCGTCCCGACGCCGATCGACGAGTACAAGCGTCCCGACCTCACGCCGCTGGTGCGCGCCAGCGAGACCGTGGGCAAGGTGCTCCGCAAGGGCTCGGTCGTCGTCTACGAGTCGACCGTGTATCCCGGCTGCACCGAGGAAGTGTGCGTTCCGATCCTCGAGCGCGTCTCGGGGCTCAAGTTCAACGAGGACTTCTACTGCGGCTACAGCCCCGAGCGCATCAATCCGGGCGACAAGGAGCACCGGCTCCCGACCATCAAGAAGGTCACCTCGGGCTCCACGCCGGAGGTCGCGGACTTCGTCGATGCGCTCTACCGCACGATCGTCAAGGCCGGCACGCACAAGGCCTCGAGCCTGCGCGTCGCCGAGGCCGCCAAGGTCATCGAGAACACGCAGCGCGACGTCAACATCGCGCTCATCAACGAGCTCGCGCTGATCTTCAACCGGCTCGGCATCGACACCCAGGAGGTGCTCGAGGCCGCGGGCTCGAAGTGGAACTTCCTGCCCTTCCGTCCGGGGCTCGTCGGCGGCCACTGCATCGGCGTCGACCCCTACTACCTGACGCACAAGGCGCAGGAGATCGGCTACCACCCGGAGATGATCCTCGCCGGGCGGCGCATCAACGACAACATGGGCTCGTACGTCGCGACCGAGATCCTGAAGCTGATGACCTCGAAGAAGATCCACGCCAAGGATTCGCGCATCCTGGTGCTCGGGCTGACCTTCAAGGAGAACTGCCCGGACCTTCGCAACTCGAAGGTCGTCGACGTCGTCCGCGAGCTCGAGAAGTTCGGCGCCCAGGTCGATGTCCACGATCCGTGGGTCGACCGCGCCGAGGCCTTCCACGAGTACCACATCCGCCCGATCCGCGCGCCCAAGCTGCGCCACTATGACGCGGTCGTGCTCGCGGTTGCGCACCAGGAGTTCCGCGCGCTCGGCGTCGGGCAGGTGCGCCGCTTCGCCAAGCGCCAGCACGTGCTCTACGACATCAAGCACGTCTTCGCGCGCGCGGACGTCGACGGCCGGCTCTGAGCCGATGCGGGTCCTCGTCACCGGTGCCGCCGGCTTCATCGGCTACCACACGGCCGAGCGGCTGCTCGGCCGCGGCGACACCGTGGTGGGGCTCGACAACCTCAACGACTACTACGACGTCAATCTCAAGCTCGCGCGCCTCGAGCGCCTGAAGCGCCACGCCAACTTCGAGTTCGTCAAGCTCGACCTCGCCGACCGCGTCGGCATCCCTGAGCTCTTCGCCAAGGGCCGCTTCCAGCGCGTCGTGCACCTGGGCGCCCAGGCGGGCGTGCGCTACTCGCTGACGAACCCGCTCGCCTACGTCGACTCGAACGTGGTCGGCACCGCCAACGTCCTCGAGGGCTGCCGCCATAACGGCGTCGAGCATCTGGTGTACGCCTCGACGAGCTCGGTGTACGGCGCCAACACCAAGATGCCGTTCTCGGTGCACCAGAACGTCGACCATCCGCTCTCGTTCTACGCCGCCACCAAGAAGGCGAACGAGCTGATGGCCCACACCTACTCGCACCTCTACGGCCTGCCGACGACGGGCCTCAGGTTCTTCACGGTCTACGGGCCGTGGGGGCGCCCCGACATGGCGCTCTTCCTGTTCACGAAGAACATCCTCGCCGGCAAGCCCATCGACGTCTTCAACCACGGCCACCACCGCCGCGACTTCACCTACGTCGAGGACATCGTCGCCGGCGTCGTCGGGGCGCTCGATTCGGTCGCGACCCCGTACCCGGGCTGGGACAGCGATGCGCCGGACCCCGCGACCAGCAGCGCCCCGTACCGGCTCTACAACATCGGCAACCACCGCCCGGTGGAGCTCATGCGCTACATCGAGCTCATCGAGGAGTGCCTGGGGCGCAAGGCCGAGAAGAACCTGCTGCCGCTGCAGGTCGGCGACGTGCCGGCGACCTGGGCCGACATCGACGACCTCGCGCGGGACGTGGGCTACGCGCCCGCGACCCCGGTCGAGGTCGGCATCCGCCGCTTCGTCGACTGGTACCTCGAGTACTTCGGCCGCTGAGCGCGCGCGGCGCTAGTCCCCGGCTGGCGGGGCTCCCAGCGCCCGCCTGAGCGTCGCCTCGCTGTCCCCGATCGCCTCCGCCTCGCGCGGAAGGTCCAGCGAGCGGCTGAGCGCGAAGTAGACCCCGCCCGAGACCGCGAGCCCGACCAGCCAGCCGACGTCGACGCCGCCGAGCGCGCGCGCGGCGGGTCCCGTGTAGACCTCGGGCAGCACCAGGAACGGCAGCGTCACGACGAAGCCGATGCCGTAGGCGAGGAGGCCGCGCGCGCCCCACGCCCCGTAGATGCCGTGGGGCTTCAAGAGGTGCGTGATCGCGTAGCGCCCGCGGCGCACGAAGAAGTAGTCGACCAGGTTCACCGAGGTCCACGGCACCAGCAGGTACAGCATGATGTTGAGCGTCGCGAAGAGGAGCGCGATCGCGTTCGCCGAGATCGACAGCGTGACCGCGATCGTCACCGCCGTGAAGGCGAGGATCACGCCGTTTCGCAGCGCGAAGCTCGGCCGCGCCTCGAACAGCGAGCTCGCGGCGGTGACCACCGTCAGCATGCCGCTGTAGGCGTTGAGACCCATGGTGGCGAAGAGCGCCGTCACCGAGGCGAGCGACATCACGATGCCGAACGCCGGCGACAGGCTCCGGCCGGCCTCGTTGAGCGCGACGAGCCCGTCGGTCGCGCCCAGGCGCGTCGCGAGCCAGGCGCCGAGCGCGATCAGCCAGATCGCCGAGGTCGAGGCGCCGGTGAACACCGCGGCGATGATGTGGTGGGCGCGCGTCTTCCGCGGCAGGTAGCGCGAGTAGTCGGAGACGGACGGGGCGTAGGTGATCGCGTAGCTCGCGGCGGTCGCGAACTGCGCGATCAGCGGCACCCAGCCGAAGTGGCCGGCCTCCGGGTGGCTGACCGGCACGCGCCCGAGCAGGATCGCCCCGCACAGCACCGTGTAGAGCGGCAGGCACGCCCAGAAGCACCAGCGGAACACCCGGTGCAGCCAGTCGTGGCCGTAGAGCGCGAGCAGCGCTGCGCCGAGCGAGGCGCCCACCACGACCGCCGCCTCATTCCAGCCGAGCAGGTTCTTGAGGCCGGCGGCCGCGAGCACGCCGTCGGCGACGTTGAAGCCGACGAAGGTGAAGAGCGTACCGACGAGCACGACGACGACGCCGCGGAAGCCGAACTGCGCCCGCGACTGGATCATCTGCGGCAGCCCGAGCTCCGCGCCCTGCGAGGCGTGGAAGGCGACGAAGATCGTGCCGAACAGGATCCCGAGGGTGCCGGCGAGCGCGGTCCAGCCGAAGGACAGCCCCATGCTCGGGCCCACGAAGCCGATCGCGATCGTGAAGAACTGGAAGTTGCCGAGGAACCAGAACGGCACCTGGTCGATGACCCGGCCGTGCCGCTCGTGCTCGGCCACGTAGTCGATGGATTTGTGCTCGATCGCCACGGTCTCCCCCGCGCCTCGGGCCGCGCCGCCCGCCGGGCGCGACCCAGAGCCTAGCCGATCCGCCGGCGCGCCACCCGGGCGGCCGGCGGGCGGTGTCTACTGCCAGCGCACGCTGTAGGTGAGGCCGATCTGGCGCGGCGCGGCCGGGAAGCCGATCACCGAGCCGCCGTCGTTGAAGATCTCGCGGTAGTAGTGCTTGTTGGTGGCGTTCTTGGCCCACAGCGACAGCTTCCAGGCGTCGTTGGGCGCGCCGATCGTGAGCCGCGGGTCGACGAGCACATAGGCGGCCTCGAACTGGTCGGGGGTGTTCTGCACGTAGTAGAACGTGCCGCCGCGCCAGTTGACGTCGACGCCGGCGGTGGCCGTGAGGCTCGCCGACAGCGCCCAGCGGTACGAGATCGAGGTGTCGAGCTCGAGGTTCGGGGCGTTGCCGAGCCGGTTGCCGACGTCGACGCCGCCGACGTCGGACTCCACGACCTTGGTGTTGAGGAGGCCGAGGCCGACGTCGATCTTGAGCCCGCCCACCGGCAGCCAGCTCGCCTCGAGCTCGCCGCCCGTGACCCGCGACTTCGACACGTTGAAGATCCGGAACTCCGGGAAGCCCTGGTCGTTCGGGATCACGCCGAAGGCCTGCAGGTCGCGGTAGTCGTAGTAGAACACCGCGCCGTTGAGGCGCAGCGTCTTGTCGAGCCAGCTCGACTTGAAGCCGGCCTCGTAGGCGTTGATGAACTCCGGGTTGTAGGGCGCCTTGGCGCCGACGTCGGTCACATAGAAGCCGGTGACGCCGCCCGACTTGTAGCCGCGCGAGGCGCTGACGTACAGCATGGCGTCCCCGACCCGCCAGTCGAGGCCGAGCTTGCCGGTCGGCTCGTGGTAGTGGAGCGTCGTGTCCACCGTGCACGGGCAGGTGTCGAACGCGAGTGCGGGGTCCGACTGCGCGACCAGTGTGCCGCCGACGTACTGCTTCTCCTCGTCCGTGTAGCGCAGCCCGAGCGTCAGGCGCAGCGCGTCGGTGAGCTTGACCTCGTTGTGGGTGAAGAGCGCGAAGTTGGTGACGTCCTGGGTGTACTTCTCGTTGAAGATGTAGCCCTGGTAGATCGGGTTGTCGAGCTCGTTGTAGACGTCGCTCTCCTTGAGCCGGTCGTGGCCGGCGAAGAGCCCGACGATCCAGTTCCAGGCGTGGTCGCCGTTCGAGGTCAGGCGCAGCTCCTCGGAGTACTGCAGCAGGTGCCCGGGGTAGTAGTTCCAGCCCACCGGGAAGGGCACCGAGCCGTAGTCCTCGGTGCGCGCGTACTCGAGGCTCTCGACGCCGGTGATCGACTTCAGGGTCGCCGTGCCGTAGTCGTGGTCGACCGACACCGTGAGCCCGTTCGACAGGTTGTCGATGTAGGGCTGCGGGGAGAGCGTGTGCTGGCCGTGGAAGATGTCGGGGTTGCCGCTCGCGGCGACCGCGGCGAGCTGCTGGCCGAGCGGCAGGCCCGAGGCGTCGGCGATGTACTTGTAGTACCAGTCGTCCGACTTGTCGATGCCGCCGTGCAGGTTCACGAGCACGTGGGTGGCGCCCAGGTCCCACAGCAGCTGGCCGCGCCAGTTGGCGCGGCGCGACTGGCCCCAGTGGTCGCCGTTGGTGTCGTTGACGAAGAAGCCCTCGAACTGGCGCTCGCCCGCCACCGAGAAGCGCCCCGACAGGTGGTCGCCGAGCGCGCCGTTGACGTAGGCCTCGGCCCCGAACAGCTGCCACTCGCCCGCGGTCAGCGACACGCCGGCGTCGAAGTTCGGCGTGGGCTTGTTGGTGATGAAGTTGACGGCACCGGCGGTGGTGTTGCGCCCGTACAGCGTGCCCTGCGGGCCCTTCAGCACCTCGACGCGCTCGAGGTCCATCATCTGGAACGCGAGCTGCGAGTTGTTCACGAGGTAGACCTCGTCGAGGTACACGCCCACCGGCTGCGTGCCGTTGGTCGCGAAGTCGTTGAGGCTGAGGCCGCGCAGCGCGAAGATCGGCGCCGTGTTGCCGACCGCGTTCTTCGAGGTCAGGTTCGGCGTGATGAGCGCGAGGTCAAGCGGCTGCACGGCGCCGGCCTCGGCGAGCGAGCTGCCGGTGAAGGCGTCGACCGCGACCGGCACCTCCTGCAGGTTCTGGCTGCGCTTCTGCGCGGTGACGACGACCTCCTCGAGCACCTCCTGCGCCGGGGCGGCGCTGGCGGCGAGGGTCAGGGCGAGGGCGGCGCCGAGGGCGCCGACGAGGCTGCGGTGGCGGTGCATCGGTCGCTCCTGGGGACGGTCCGCGCGGACGCGGTTAATTAGGTTAACCTTACGAAAAATATACCGGCCCGGCGCGGCTTGGCAAGCGCCGCCGGGTGGTTGTGGCGGGCACGCGACTCTGCCAGAGTCGTCCCGCGAGCGGACGAGGAGGAGAGCATGGCGGCGCCTGCCGCGAAGCCGCGCGTGCCGACGCGCGAGCGGATCCTGGACGAGGTCGAGCGGCTCATCGCCGTCAAGGGCGTCTACGGCTTCACGCTCAAGGACATCGCCGATCCGCTGCGGGTCAAGGTCCCGGCGATCTACAAGCACTACAAGAGTCGCGACGACGTCCTCGTGGAGGTCTCGCGCCGGTTCATTGCGCTCCTGGCGCAGCAGTTCCGGCCGGAGCCCGGGCTCGGGCCGCTCGCCGCGCTGCGCGCATCGCTCGACGCCTTCGTGGTACTCAAGATGGCGCACCCGGCCTACGTGCGCCTGTCGCTGATCGACTTCGCGACCCCGGGCGGCGGCATGGAGTACGTGAAGCTGGCCGCCGGCGGGTCGTTCCACGACAACTTCAGGACCGGGCCGCTGGCGCCGATGCACCAGCGGCTGCGGCGCCTGCTGCGCGCGGGCGCGGCGGACGGCACGATCCGGCCGGTCGACCCCTCGGACTTCTACGGCATCGTGAAGTCGACGCTCCTGGTGCGACTCGCCTTTCCCGACGACGAGTTCCTGGTGCGGCCGCCGACGGCCGCCGAGGTGCAGGGCGTCCAGCGCTGGCTGTGGGACGTGGCCGTCGGCTACCTGGCACCGCGCCGGGTGGCGCGAGGCAAGCGGCGCGGCGCCAGATCTCGCTCGAAGCGGTAGTCGACCCGACGGAGGCGGCGCGGGGCGCGTGGCGCGCTCGATGCCATCGCGCCGATCGGACGGTCGCGGCGCGCGCCGCCTCGAGCTCCACCCCGGAGACCCCGGCCGTGACGGCCGGCGCGCGGACGCCTGGCGATCCGCATGCCAACGATCCTTGCTTGCAC
>JAFEDP010000013.1 GCA_018241545.1 Pseudomonadota bacterium | reverse complement strand
ACCAGCGCGGCAAGCGCCGCCTCGACGGCCGCCCGCGGTCCGGCGGGCGCGGACTCGCCGAGCGGCCGGCCGGGCAGCGGCGCCGAGTCGCCGCCGAAGAGGTCCCGGTTCGCGAACTGCACGATGCCGCGGGCATCCAGCAGGGCCAGCGCGTCGGGGGAGTTCTCGGCCGTGGCCCGCAGGATCATCTCCTGCCGCCGCAGCTCGCGGCCGTGCCGACGGGTGCTCGCGAGCAGGTAGCCGAGGATCGCCGCCAGGGCGGCCGAGGCGACGGCGAGTCCGATCGCCAGCCGCCGGGTCAGCTCACGGCTCGCCGTGCGTTCCCGCTCGAGCTCGACCTGCTCGCGCAGCGCCTGCGTCTCGCGCCCGACGCGGTCGATCTGCTGGCGGGCGGTGAGCAGCGCCACGGCCAGACTGCGGCGGCGGTCGTCGTCCGCCTTGCCGAGCTCGAGCGAGCGCTGCAGCGCGGCGAACGCCTCGGCGGTCCGCCCGACGCGGCGCAGCGCCTCGGCCCGGTCACGATAGAGGACCGGCAGCACGATCGGTGCGGCGTCGCGCCCGCCGTTAGCGAGCGCGGAGTCGAGCAGCGCGAGCGCACGTGACGGGTTGCCGCGCGCGAGCGCGATCCGGGCCAGAGAATCGAGCGTGCCGGCGGCCTGGTCTTGGCGTCGTGCGTCCCGGAAGACACCCACGGCACGACCGCAGGCGGACGCGGCTTCGTCGAGCCGCTGCAGGACCAGCAGTTCCCGGCAGTACTCGGCATCCGCGAAGGCCAGCCCGATGCGATCCTGCAGGGCCTCGTCCATCCGGCGGACCTCCTCGGTCAGCTGCAGCGCCTCGGCAGTCCGGCCGGAATCGAACACGACCTGCGCCTTCTCCCACAGGGCGGTCGCGAGCGCCGCGGTCTGGCCGCGGGCGCGCGTGTAGGCGATGACCTCGTCCTCGAGCCTCGACGCGTCGCCGTACAGACCCGCACGCCGGTACGTCGTGCCGAGCTGGTAGGCCGCTTCGGCGCGCGCATCCGCTTCGCCGAGATCGACGGCCAGCTGGTACGCGAGCAGCCCGTCCCGCGCGGCCAGCTCCTGGTCGGCCTGGCGGCCCTCGATCCGCCCGCGCACGAGCAACAGGCAGGCGTAGCCGAGCGAGCGGCGATCGACCCGGGCTTCCCAGTCTTCGATCGCGCGGCGAACGCGCACCAGCTCCGCGTCGGTCTCCGCGCCGTCCGCCTCCACGAGCGCGAGCCGCAGCAGGACTCCGTCGCTGGCCGCATCGCGCGCGAGGCCCGCGAGGCTCGCGCGTCCGGCCGCGACGGCGCGCCGCGCCTCCTCGTCGTCGCCGATCGTGTCGTAGGCATCGGCGATGATCGCGTAGAGCTGCGCCTGGTCGAGGGGCGGTACCGCGGCCTGGTCCAGCCGGCTGCGCGCCGCCGCGACCGCGTGGACCGGATCGGTGTCCGCGCTCGCGTCGAGACCGCGCAGCCCGACGTTGGGTAGAGGGGTCTTGCACGAGGCGTGGGCGGCCGCGGTGGTGAGGCCGGCGAGGGCACACGTGACCGTCGCGACGATGGTCGGCCAGGTGCGCGGGCGGGAGCGTACGGGAGTCACGCTCCTTCTGTAGCTGCAGGCGTCGTCCGGATCAATGCGGGAATTCGCGCAGCGGGTGGCCGCGCGCCCGTGCTCCTATCGCGCGTCGCCCGACTTCGGCGCGCGTTGCCGGCGCTGCACGAACCACAGCAGGCCCGTGCCGAGCGTCGTCAGCGCCACGACCGCGACCAGCAGCAGGAACACGGCGTCCACGCCGGAGGTCTGCTTGAGCCAGCCGATGGCCGGCTCCTGGACGATCGGCCCGATCGATCCCAGGCCGTTAATGATGCCCGCGGCCAGCGCCGCCTGGCGGCGCGAGCCGGCGTCCATGGCGCAGACGCCGGACACCAGCGAGTCCGGTCCCATGGCCGTGAACCCGATGACGCCCAGCAGCACGACGAAGAGGGTGGCCGACGTGAGCCCGGCGAACCACATCAGGCAGGTGGCGGCGAGGCAGGTGAGGATCATCCAGAAGATGACCGGCGTGCGGAATGCGCCCGCGATGCGGTCCGACCAGATGCCCGCGGTGATGACGCCGAGGAACCCGATCAGGTCGAAGGCCGCCGACAGGTAGCCGGCGCGCGTCGCCGACAGCCGGAACTGCTCGCTGAGGATCAGCGCCGACCAGCTGTCGAGCGCGTAGCGCAGGAACTTGAGCCCGAAGTAGATCAGCCCCATCGCGACGATCATGCCGACCCAGCCGTGCGGCAGCGGCTCCTGGCGGCGGCCCGCATCTGCGCCGCCCGGTGCCGGCGCCTCGGATTCGTCGTGCAGGGACAGGCCCACGGCTTCCGGCCGCTCGCGCGCCAGCGCCGCGAACACGGCGGTGATCACCAGCAGCACGAGGCTCGAGCCGATGAACGACCAGGCGATGCCGAGCCATCCGAGCAGGAACGCGGCGAGTCCCTTTCCGGCCACCGCGCCAATCTGGTAGCAGGTGCCCCAGATGCCGAACAGCGTGCCGCGCTCCGCGCGGCGCGTCCAGTTGGCGAACAGGCCGACGTTGTGCGGCCAGCCGACGGCCTGTGCGACGCCGTGGATGGCCATCGTCACGCAGATCCACAGGTAGGCGCTCGCGCGGTGGCCGTCGACCAGGTAGCCCAGCACGACGTTGCTGGCCGCCGCCACGACCATCCCGTAGATCAGCGCGCGCCGGCTTTGCACGTGCCGCCCCAGCCACGCCGCGAAGAACTGGCCCACCATGTAGGCGACCAGGTAGATGGTCCACGGGTAGGCGACGTGGACGTCGTCGAGGCCCAGGCGGATCTTGAGCGGGCCCTTGACGACCGCGTAGGTCTTGCGGACGAGGTAGAAGCCGAAATACGACAGCCAGGTCGCGACGAAGACCTCGGCGCGGTAGCGGCGCAGCAGCGCGGGCTCGTCGGCGACCGAGCTCAAGTGGCCGCCGGCTGCCGCAGTGCGAGCAGGTGGCCGCTGGGATCGGTCCAGAACGCCGGAGGCAGGTCGCGGTAGTCGCCGATCGCGGCGCTCGCGAGCGGCGCGTTCTCCCCGACGTCGGTCGCGCAGCACGTCACGAACACCGAGCGCATGCCGGCGGCGCGCGCCGCGAGCAGTCCGGCCCGGCTGTCCTCGAAGACGAGCGCGGCCTCGGGGCCCGCCGCGAGCCGGCGCGCCGCCTCCAGGAAGCCCTCCGGGTCGGGCTTGCCGCGGCGCACGTCGTCTCCGCCGATTCTCGCGGCGACGTCGAAGAGTTCGAGCACGCCGATGGAGCCGAGCAGCCGCTCGATGACGGCACGCGGGCTCGAGGAGACGACGGCGAGGCGCAGCCGGTGGGCCGCCGCCGCGCGCAATGCGTCCGGCGCCCCGGGCAGCGGCCGCACCTCGGCGGTGGCCCGGTTCCACTCCTCGAGCAGGGCCGCGCTCAGCGCCGGTGCCGGCACGTCGAGCCCCGTCAGGTCGCGGATCCGCTCGGCGACGTGCATCCAGGTCCGACCGCGGGTCTCGACCGGCGGCAGCGAGAACCGCGTGATGCCGTGGCGGGCGAGCACGGCCTCGATCGCGAGGTCCGTCTGGGACTCGGTGTCGACCAGCGTCCCGTCCATGTCGAAGATCAGCGCGCGGATCGGGGCCGCCATCGTCAGCGCTCCCCGCAACGGCGGTGCGCGCCCGTGCCCGGGCCGATGCGGCGCTTCATGGTCTAACGCCGCTGCGAGCCGTCGCTGACGAGCGCGCGGCCGGGGTAACGGCCGGCGACGATCTCGCCCCGATCGACCAGCACGGTGCCGGCGACGAGCACGTAGCGCATGCCGGTGCTCGGCTGCATCGGCGCCGCGTAGGTCGCGTGGTCGACGATGCGTGCGGGGTCGAACACGACGATGTCCGCGTCGGCGCCGACCTGCAGGCGGCCCTTGCGCTGCGCCGCGGCGGTGGCGCGCGCGAGGCGCTGCGCCGGCATCAGGCTCATCTTGCGCAGCGCATCCATCAGCGTGATCGCGCCCTGCTCGCGGACCGAGTGTGCCAGCACGCGAGCGTAGGTCCCGGCGTTGCGCGGGTGGCCCGGGCCGCCGTCGCTGGCGATCGAGACCAGCGGATGGGCGATGACCTGGTCGACCAGCGCCTGCTTGTTGACGAAGATCAGCACCTCCTGGGGCTCGGGGGAGGCGTGCAGCGCCTCGAAGCGCTCCTTCGTCAGGCGCTCGCCGGTGTTGGGCAGCTGCAGCGAGTCGTAGTCGATGCCGAGTTTCTCGCGCCAGCCCGGGTTGAAGAGCGCCGAGTTGATCGCCGTCATCCCGGCGAGATAGGGATAGGCCTCGGTCGTGACGTCGAGCCCGCGTGCCCGCGCGCCGGCGATGAGGTCCAGGCACTCGAGGGCGTCGGCGATGCAGCTGCTGTTCACGTGCACGATCTGCAGCGACGCGCCGGTCACCGCCGCCGCACCGATGACCTCCGACACCGCCTCGATGCTCGAGCCCGGCTCGAGCCGGCCGAAGCTGCGCACGTGCGTGAACACCGGCATCCGGTAGGCCGCTGCCAGGCGGAATACCCGGATCACCTCGCTGCGGGTCGCCCCCGGCGTGTACTGGATCCCCATGCCGACGCCCAGCGCGCCGGCGCCGATCTCCTCGCTCAGGCGCGCCTCGATCGATGCGAGCTGCGCCGGCGTCGCCGGATCGTTGGTCGCAGGGCCGGACGGCGCGACCGGCTGTCCCGGCGGCAGCGCCACGCCAAAGGCGCGTGCCCGGGCGGCCGGGTGGCTCGCGGTCGAGCCGAAGTGGATCAGCGAGTGGCCGGACTTCTCGCGCAGGAACGCCGGCACGTCCGGCACGCCGATCTCCATCTCGAGCGCCGTCGTGACGCCGTCCAGCGCCTTGACCCGGCCGCTGGCCTCGTCCTGGCCGTGCTGGTGCAGGTCGATGAAGCCCGGCGCGACGACCAGTCCCGCCGCGTCGATGACGCGGCTGCCGGTGAGCGGCTCGGCCGTGATTCTGGTGATGCGGTCGCCGCTGATGCCGACGTTGAGCGGCGCGTCGGTGCCGGTCTCCGGGTCCATGACCCGGCCACCCCGGATGACGATGTCGTAAGTCTCAGCCGCCGCGGGCAGCGTGAGCAGCAGGGCGGCGAGGAGGGCCAGAGAGCGCGATATGTGGATCATGGGTTCGAGCCTAGCAGAGGCAGCTTCGCGGGTCGCCCGGCGGCGCGGGCGGGGTTGGCGGGGCCGCGCGGCCTCGCTGTGCCGGCGTGCCCTGGGCGTCAGGCGTGTGCGGCGTCCGTCGCCGCGGACGGGGAGTCGTCGCCGTGGGCTGTCAGCAGCTCGCGCAGCTGGTCGTCCTGCGCGCTCGAGCAGACGCCGATCACGGTCGCCTCCTCGCAGCCCTCGCCGACGATGATCGCGTGCCCCATGCTGCTGTCGATGTAGACCGACTGCCCGGTCTCCAGGCACAGCTTGTCGTAGAACTCCGTGTGGATTTCGACGCGGCCCTCGAGGACGTACAGCCATTCCTCGCCCGAGTGACGCACCAGCTGGCCGAACTCGCCGACCGAGCGGGCGCGGACGCGCGTGAAAACCGGGATGATGCGCTTGCGGCGCAGCTCCGTGCACAGATAGTAGTAGTCGTAGTTCTTGGTGTTGACGCGGACCGCGTTCTCGAGCGTGCCGACGCTGCGCCGCGCCGTGACGGCCGGCGCCTCGTGCTCGGGCTCGGCGAACAGCTCCGACATACGCAGCCCGAGCCGTTCGCCGAGCTGCTGCAGCTTGTCGTACGTCAGCGTGAGCCGGTCGTGCTCCACCTTCGACAGGGTGGAGAATGGGATGCCGGTGCGACGGCTCATCTCCTTCAGCGTCCAGCCGTGCTGATTGCGCAGCGAGCGCAGCAGCGTGCCGAGGGTCGGCTTGGTGCTGCGACGGGGGGTGGGGCGCGGGGCGGTCGCGGATGCGCGGCGCACCGCGCGCGTTCGACGCGCTTTGGTCTCGGGCAGAGAATCCCCCCTGCGCCGAGCTCAAAGGTCGGCGTCGGCTTCATGGTAGGCAGCGCCGCGGCCGGTCGCAAGCAAGCCGCGGCTTGACGCGGCGCCGCTTGACAATTTTCCGGATAGGACCGTTAATCCGAATCAGAAAAATCGTTGCGGCCGCGCGGCCGACATCCACTGTTCCCAGGGGGATTTGCGATGCGTCGACGCCAGTCGAATTGGTGGTTACCAGCTCTGGCGGCCGCTGTGCTGCCGCTCGTCGGCACGGCCGCCGCCGTTGCGGATGCGCCTGCGCCGGTCGCGGCGCCCGAACCCAAGGCCGCGCCACTCACCGCCGAGGACGCGTCGGCATGGCTCGACGGGTTCGTCCCGGTCGCGCTGCAGCGCGCTGGAGTGGCGGGCGCGGTGGTCGTCGTCGTCAAGGACGGCGCCGTGCTGGTCGAGAAGGGCTACGGGACCTCCGATACGGCGACCGGCGCCCCGGTCGACCCCAAGCGCACGCTGTTCCGGCCGGGTTCGGTGTCGAAGCTGTTTACGTGGACCGCGGTCATGCAGCTGGTCGAGGCCGGCAAGCTCGACCTCGACGCCGACGTCAATCGCTACATCGACTACAAGATCCCGCCGCGTGACGGCAAGCCGGTGACGCTGCGCAATATCATGACGCACACCACGGGCTTCGAGGAGGCGGTCCGGGGCCTCATCACGACCAAGCCCTCCGGGCATTCGCTCGGTGATGAGATGAAGCGCTGGGTGCCGACGCGGGTCTTCGACCCCGGCACGACGCCGGCGTACTCGAACTATGGCGCCTCTCTCGCGGGCTACATCGTCGAGCGCGTCTCCGGCGAGCCGTTCGAGAAGTACATCGAGAACCACATCTACAAGCCGCTCGGCATGGACAACTCGACTTTCGAGCAGCCGTTGCCGGCGCGCCTCGAAGCGCAGATGTCCAAGGGTTATGCCGACGCCTCCAAGCCCGCGGAGCCGTTCGAGTACGTCTCGATGCCGCCGGCCGGCAGCATGTCCGGCACCGGCGACGACATGGCCAAGTTCATGATCGCGCACCTCGAGGAGGGCCGCCTGGGCGACGCGCGCATCCTCAAGCCCGAGACGGCCCACCTGATGCACGACACGCGCACGGCGATCATGGCGCCGCTGAACGGCATCGAGCTCGGCTTCTACGACCAGGACATCAACGGCCATCGCGTGATCGCCCACGGCGGCGACACGCAGTTCTTCCACAGCAACTTGCTGCTGTTCCTGAACGACCACGTGGGCCTGTACATCTCGATGAACAGCATGGGAGTGCCGGGCGCCTCGGTGCGCCAGATGCTGTTCGAGCAGTTCGCGGACCGCTACTTCCCGGCGACCCCGCACGACGGGCGCGTCGACGACAAGACGGCGGCCGAGCACCTGGCGATGGCTGCCGGACACTACGTGAGCATGCGCGGCTCGTTCGACAATTTCCTGGCGGTCGCGGGGCTCTTTGGGCAGCTGAAGGTCATTCCGAACGCCGACGGCACGCTCTCGATCCCGATGCTGATGGGTCCGGCCGGGGTCCCGAAGAAGTACCGCGAAATCGCGCCGTTCGTGTGGCGCGAGGTCGGCGGACACGACCGCGTCGGCGCGATCGTCAAGGACGGCCGCGTGGTGCGGGTCTCCTCAGACGTGCTGTCCGGCATCATGGTATTCGATCGCGCGCCGGCGTCGCGTTCGGCCGGCTGGCTGAACCCGGCGGCGATCGCCGCGTGCGCGGTGCTGCTGCTGACACTGCTCGCCTGGCCGGCCGCCGCCCTGATCCGGAGGCGATACCACGCGCCGTTCCCGTTCACCGGCCAGCGGCGCAGCGCTCTCAGGCTTGCACGCATCGGCGCGCTCGCCATCGCGCTCGTGCTGGCCGGGTGGCTGACGCTCGTCTCGATGATGTTCGGCAAGGGCGGCATGGACCGCCTGATGTCGCTCGACGGGGTGATCCTGCTGCTCGAGGCGCTCACCCTGCTCGCGACCGTCGGTGGTTCGGCAGCGGCGCTCTACAACGTGTCCGCCGTCTGGAAGGGTCCCTCCGGCTGGTTCGGCAAGCTCTGGAGCGTGCTGCTCGCGGCGTCGTGCCTCGTGATCCTGTGGATCGCCTACGCGGGCTGCCTGATGAATTTCTCGGCCCACTACTGAACTGGCACGTGGTGGGCGCGAGCGGCGGCGAGGTCGCGGTGAAGGGATCCGCGCGGGGAGGGATGGCATGACGACGGCGTCGCGGCTGGCGGTCGACGTGCGGGTGGAGGACCTGCGCCTCAAGAAGCCGTTCCGGATCTCGGGCTACGTGTTCGAGTCGACCCCAGTCGTCGTGGCGACCGTCACGCGCCGTGGCGTGCGCGGTCGCGGCGAGGCGGCCGGCGTCTACTACCTCGAGGACACGCCCGCCAAGGCGGCGTCGCAGCTTCAGGAGCTCGCGCCCCGGCTCGACGACGGACTGACGCGCGAAGCCCTGCAGCGCCTGCTGCCGCCCGGTGCCGCCCGCAACGCGCTTGACTGCGCGCTGTGGGAGCTCGAGGCGCGCGAGCGGGGAGTCGAGGTGGCGACGCTGGCCGGACTGCCCGCCGTGCGCCCACTGCTCACGACCGTGACGCTGGGCGCCGAGGACCCGGCGGTGATGGCCGACGGGGCGAGCGCGCTTGGCTACGCCCGCGCGCTCAAGCTCAAGCTCACCGGCGACACGGTGGTCGACATCGCGCGCGTGCGGGCGGTGCGCGCCGCCCGCCCGGACGTCTGGCTCGGCGTCGACGCCAACCAGGGATTCACGCCTGAGACGCTCGCGCCGCTGCTGCCGGTGCTGCTTGAGGCGCGCGTGCAACTGCTCGAACAACCCTTCCGTCGCGGCCGGGAGGCGGAGCTCGACGGCCTGCGCCTGCCGCTGCCCGTCGCCGCCGACGAGAGCTGCCTGCACCTCGGCGAGCTGGATGCCCTGCGCGGCCGGTTCGACGTCGTCAACATCAAGCTCGACAAGTGCGGCGGCCTGACCGAGGGCCTGGCGATCGCGAAGCGAGCCCAGGCGCTTGGCCTCAAGGTCATGGTGGGCAACATGCTCGGGACGAGCCTGTCGGTCGGTCCCGGCTTCGTGCTCGGCCAGCTGTGCGACGTGGTCGATCTCGACGGACCGCTGTTCATCGCCGCGGATCCGCCGCCGACCGTCCGCTATGACGACGGCTACCTCACCTGCCCGCCCGAGGTCTGGGGCCCGCGCGCGGTGATTCCGGGAGCGACCGGCTAGGTCGCGCCGTGGCGCACGTGGCGCCGGTCCGGCGCCCGGGCGTCTTGGCCGCGCGGCGCGCGGCCGCAGGACCTGACAGAGGGCGACCGCGCCGGTGCGGTCGCCGCGTACCGGTGGGGAGGGGGCTGTCCATGAAGAAGTGGTTGCTCGCGGCGCTGATCACGGGGATTCCGTTTCTGGGGCTCGAGGCCGCCGCCGCGGACTCCGCGCCGACCGGGCGGGACATCGACATGCGCTGGGGCGTGAAGATCCCGCTGCGCGACGGGGTGCGGCTCAATGCGACGCTGTACACGCCGCATGGCCGCGCCGCGACCGGCCCGTGCATCATCACGATGACGCCGTACATCTCGCAGAGCTACCACGACCGCGGCACCTATTTCGCAGGTCACGGCTTCACGTTCCTCACGATCGACGTGCGCGGCCGCGGCAACTCGGAGGGCACCTTCAGGCCGCTGATCCAGGAGGCGCACGACGGCTACGACGTCGTGGAGTGGTTGGCCACCCAGCCGTACTGCGGTGGCAAGGTGGCGATGTGGGGCGGTTCGTACGCCGGGTACGACCAGTGGGCGACCGCCAAGGAGCGGCCGCCGCACCTCGCGACCATCGTCCCGGTCGCCTCACCGTACGCCACCGTCGACTTCCCGATGAACCACGGCATCTTCTACCCTTACCTGATCCAGTGGCTGACGTTCACGAGCGGGCACGCGAGCCAGGAGCGCCTGTTCGGCGACTCGAGCTACTGGGCGGCGCGCTTTCAGGAGCTGTTCGAGTCGGGGGCACCGTTCAGCGCGGTCGACGGCCTGCTGGGCAGCCCGCCGCCGATCTTCCGTGAGTGGATCTCGCACCCGGATGCCGACGCCTACTGGGACACCTACAACCCGACTGCAGAGCAGTACGCCAGCCTGACGCTGCCGATCCTGACGATCACTGGCAGCCACGACGGGGACCAGCCGGGCGCGCTGCAGCACTACCGCGAGTACATGAAGAGCGCGACACCGGAGGGGCGGGCGCGGCACTTCCTGATCATCGGACCCTGGGACCACGCCGGGACGCGTACGCCGCGCGCGGAATTCGGTGGGCTGAAATTCGGGCCGGCCAGCTTGGTCGACCTGCCCGGGCTGCATCGCGAGTGGTACGCCTGGACGATGCAGGGCGGGCCGCGTCCGACGTTCCTGAAGAAGCCGGTGGCCTACTACGTGATGTTCGCCGACCGCTGGCGCTATGCCGACACGCTCGAGGCCGTGACCGGCGAGATGCGGCCCTACTATCTGGATTCGCGCGGCAGCGCCGGCGACGTGCTTGCCTCCGGTTCCCTCGGCGCGACACCCGGCCGCGGCGCGCCCGACGGCTACGTCTTCGACCCGCGGGACGTGTCACTGGCGGCGCTCGAGGCGGGCGTCGATGCGGAGAGCCTCGTCGACCAGACCATGGTCTACGCGCGCGCCGGCCGCCACCTCGTGTACCACACCGCGCCGTTCGAGCACGACACCGAGGTCAGCGGCTTCTTCCGCCTGAAGGCCTGGATCGCGATCGACCAGCCGGACACCGACTTCTCGGTACAGGTCGACGAGGTTCGCGCGGATGGATCGAGCCTGCCGCTCGCCGCCCAGCTGATGCGCGCCCGCTACCGCCACGGGCAGCGGCAACCGGCTCTCGTCGACACCCGGGCACCGCTCGAGTACGACTTCAACCAGTTCACGTTCGTCTCGCAGCAGGTGAAGAAGGGCAGCCGGCTGAGGCTCGTGATCGGCCCGACCCACTCGATCTACCTGCAGAAGGCCTACAACGCCCCGGGCGACGTGTCCACGCAGACCGCCAAGGACGCGCGTACCGTCAACGTACGGCTGCTGCACGACCGCGAGCACCCGAGCGCGCTGTACGTCCCGATCGGCGCTCCCGGCGAGTAGCGCGCGGACCGCGCCGGCCCGAGGCGGGCCGGCGCGAGTTCACGCTCCGCGCGAGCGCAGTACGCGCCAGGTGCCGTAGGTGAGCACCGGCACGGCGTAGACCGCGATGAAGAGGTAGGCGAGGGTCCGGTAGCCCTTGGCGATCAGGGCCACGAGGCCGAAGCGCGTGGCCACGAAGATCGCGATCACCAGCAGCCCGATCGACAGTGCGAGCCGCGCCAGCGTCGACAGGGAGATGCCGTACCCGCGCAGCACGCCCGCGACGCGCTGATTGACGGCATGCACCGCTCCGGTGCCGCTCTCGAGCAGCGCGGCAAAGATCATCGTCTGGAACACGACGTGGAAGATGGGCACGCCCATCCGCGACAGCAGGTAGTCCGACGGCAGCGTCGCCGCGGCGATGTCGGGGTAGTAGGCCGTCATGCATACGAAGAACAGCACGGCCGGCAGCATGCCGAGCGGTCCGGACAGCAGGCCGGCCACCACTGCATCGCGGCTGCTCGTCAGGTGGCGCAGCACCGGCAGGATCGCGACTGCGCCGACGATGTTGTAGCCGGCGTACGTCAGCCCGCCGGCGACCCAGCCGCCGGCGGCCTGCGGCGCCGCAAAGGCGGCGGCGACCCGGTCGCCCGCACGTGTCAGCGCGATGACCACGAAGATCGCGTAGACGGCGTACAGGAAGTACGTGATGTACTTGAAGAGCCGCTCGACGGACTCGTTGCCGAACGCGGTGACGACGGCGATCGAGCCCACGAGACCGAGCGTGCCGGTCAAGGTCGGCCACCCGAACAGCGCATGGACGATCTCGCCCGCGGCGGCGCCAAACACCGACAGGATGATCAGCACGAGGCACAGGTACGCGAAGTCGAACAGGAACGCGCCGGGTCCGAGCAGCGCATGGAAGAACGCACCATAGTCGTAGCTGCGCGTGGCGCGCGCGAACAGGTACGTGACCGTGCAGATCGCGCTCCAGCAGAGCATCGCGAGTAGCATGCCGAGCACACCGCCGACCGGGCCGCTCGGAAGGAAGAACTCCGCGAGCTCGCGGCCGGTGGCGTAGCCGCCCCCGATCACCACCGCCTTGAAGGCAAAGCCGGGGAGCAGGAACCGCTGGAAGCGCGACGACGCCGACGGCGTGGCGAGGGACATGCGGGCGCGTCCGTCAGCGCCCGCGGCGCCACTGCTTGCCGGTTACGGGTTCCACGTCCAGTCCTTACTCGATACGCGGCAACCCCCGTGCGATTGGCCGGTCCACGCGCGACCGCGGACGACGCGCCCGCTCCAGTCGCGCGTCGCCTCGCCGGACTTCAGCGCCTGCACGCCGTTCACCCAGACGTCGTCGACGCCGGTCGAGAGCTGGTGCGGCTTCTCGTAGGTGGCATGGTCCTGGACGGTCTTCGGATCGAACACGACGACGTCGGCGTAGTAGCCCTTGCGCAGCAGGCCGCGGTCGGCCAGCGAGAGGTTCGAGGCCGGCAGCGACGACAGCTTGCGAATCGCCTCCTCGAGCGTGATGACTTTCTCGTCGCGCACGTATTTCGCGAGCACGCGCGTGAAGTTCCCATAGGCGCGGGGATGCTCGCTCGACAGCAGGAACACGCCCTCCGGTGCCGGTGCCTCGGCGTCAGAGCCAAAGCTGACCCACGGCAGCGCCACCTGGCGGCGGATGTTGTCCTCGGACATCAGGAAGTACGCGACGCCCACGCGTGTGCCGTCCTCGACGACGAGGTCCATGATCGTGTCCTCGGGCGACTTGCCGCGCGAACGGGCGACCTCGCCGAGCGTCTTGCCGGCGAGCGGCTTGAGCGCGGGGTTCTTGAACGCCAGCAGCAGCATGCCGTCCGGGCCGGCGCGCTGGCCCAGGTTCTCCCACGTCGGCGCCGGGTCGCGCATGTCGGCAATCGCCCGGGCGCGCAGCGCCGGATCCTTGAGGCGCTCGATCCACTTGTCGAGGCCGCCTTCCTGGATCCATGCCGGCATCGCCGCATCGAGGCCCGTGGCCCCGGCGGTGTACACGTACATGTCGGCGGTGATGCGCACGCCGGCCGAGCGCGCGGCCTCGATCTCGTGCACCGCCGCGTCGAGCTTGCCCCAATTGGACTGGCCGGCCACCTTGAGGTGATAAATCTCGGCGGGGGCGCCCGATCCCTTCGCGATGGCGATCGTCTCCTGGATGGCCTCGATGAGCCGGTCGCCCTCGCTGCGCATGTGGGCGATGTACATGCCGCCGCAGCGGGCCGATTCGGACGCGAGGGCCGTGAGCTCGTCGGTCTTGGCGTAGGTGAAGGGGTTGTAGATCAGCGCGGTCGTGACCCCGAGCGCGCCCTCCTCCATGGCTTGGTGGACCAGCCGGCGCATCTCGTCGAGCTGGGCCGCGTCGGGCTGCACGTTGTTCTCGCCGAGCACGTACTGGCGGATCGTGCCCGCGCTCACGAAAGAGGCGACGTTGGGCGCGATCCCGCGCTTCTGCAGCTTGTCCAGGTACTGGCCGAGCGTGGTCCAGTCGATGTCGAAATGAAGGTCGGTCTCCATGCGCTGGAAGAACTGCTTCATCGCGGGGTTCAGCGGCCCCATGGACAGCTCGCCCATGACCTCCAGCGTCACGCCCTGGCGCAGGTCGCTGAGCGCCCGCCCGTCCACGAGCAGGGATTCCTCCGGATGCGCCAGCATGTTGATGAAGCCCGGCGCAATCGCCCGGCCGTGCGCGTCGTACTCGTTGCGCCCGTGACCGGGCGCGTGCGGTCCGACGTAGCTGATGCGGTCGCCGTCGATCGCGACATCGCCCCGGAAGGGCGGTTTGCCCGAGCCGTCGTAGATGAGGCCGTTGCGGATCACGGTGTCGTGGCCGGCGTGCGGCGCGGCCGGGGAGGCGGTACCCGCGGCGAACAGCAGCAGCACGGCTCCCGCGAGGCCCACCGTTCGAGTCTTCATTTGCATGGGACGCACTCCACAGCAGGTCCGGCGCGTCGGCGCGCCGGACGTATATACCCCATCGTGGACATCACTGGTCGCTGCGACACCCGGCCGCGCGCGACCGCGGATGGCGGCGTGCCGTCCGCGCCGTCGGCGTTGACAGTTCCGCTTCCGCAACTATACTTCTTTTAAGCAACATTGTGCCTAATGAGAAAAGCGGTGCGCGCGGTCACGACCGATCGCGTGCGCGACGCCAGCGGGGCCGGAGAGCGCGTCACCGCGCCCGGGGCTTCGCGGTGCAGGGGGATGCCCGGTGAGCTGTCCATGAAGAACGAGCAACTCGTCCACTTCTCGCCGCCCTTCGCCGTGTTCTTCGGCGACATCGCGAGCGAGGTGTACGGCAAGACCGGCCTCGGGCTGGTGCAGTGGCGCCGCAGCGAATGTGTCGGCCAGGTGCGGCTACCGGGCTGCGGCGTCGACGCGGGCGTGCCGGATCTCGACGTCGCCGGCGCCGTTGCGGCCGGGGCGCGCACCCTGATCATCGGCTCCGCGGCCGTGGGCGGCGGAATCCCCGGGAGTTGGGTCGCGATCCTCGCCGATGCGGCCCGCGCCGGGCTCGACATCGTCGCCGGGCTGCACGTCCGCCTCGCGACCCTGCCGGGACTCGCGCCGGCGGCGGAGGCGGGCGGCGCCCGCCTCATCGACGTGCGCGTGCCGCCCGCGGGCCTGCCCGTCGGAACCGGGCGCAAGCGCACCGGCCAGCGCGTGCTCACCGTGGGCACCGACTGCGCCTGCGGCAAGAAGTACACCGCGCTCGCGCTCGCCCAGGAACTGAAGGCCCGCGGCGTCGCCGCGACCTTCCGCGCCACCGGGCAGACCGGGATCATGATCGCCGGCTCCGGCATGCCGATCGACGCGGTCGTCGCCGACTTCGTCACGGGAGCCGCCGAGGTCCTGTCTCCGGACAACGCGCCGGATCACTGGGACGTCATCGAGGGCCAGGGCGCGCTGTTCCATCCCGGCTACCTGCAGGTCACGGTCGGACTGCTGGTCGGCTCGCAGCCGGACGCCTTCGTCGTCTGTCACGACCCGCTGCGCAAGACGATCTCCGGCTGGCCGCAGTTCCCGCTGCCGAGCCTGCGCGACGTCATCGATCGCACGGTGGCGCTCGGGCGCCTGACGAATCCCGCGATCCGCTGCGTCGGCGTCGCGCTCAACACCTCGAAGGTCCCGGCCGCGGAGCGCGGCGCGCTGATCGCCCGCCATGCGAGCGAGACGGGACTGCCCTGCGTCGACCCGCTCGTCGAGGGCATGGGCGCGGTCGCGGCCCAGCTGCTGGCGGGATCCGGGGCGTGAATCCGCCGCGCGGCAGGGACGTAGCCCCTGACGTCCCGTGCCCGCGCGCTTCCCATTGCAGACCCTACACAGGAGTGAGGCCATGCCGACCGAGTCCGATGCGCCGGTGCGTTTCAATCGCCGCGAGGCGCTGCTGCTGACCGCGGGCGCCCTGGCCGCGACGTCCGTCCGTGCCGGGACCCCGGCCGCGACCGCGCCCAAGGCCTGGGCCGGCGTTGAACAGCGCTGCCGGCAACTGGTTGCGGATCGAGTCGTTCCCGGGATCTCGGTGTGTGCGCAGCGCGACGGTCGCACCGTCTACGCCGCCGGGTTCGGCATGGCGAACCTGGAGACCTCGACGCCGGTGACGAGCGCGTCGGTATTCAAGAT
This sequence comes from Pseudomonadota bacterium, assembly GCA_018241545.1. Classification (GTDB taxonomy): domain Bacteria; phylum Pseudomonadota; class Gammaproteobacteria; order Steroidobacterales; family Steroidobacteraceae; genus CAIKZZ01. The sequence goes on along the minus strand of JAFEDP010000013.1, from coordinate 5,635 downwards.
CGGCTCCATCAGCAAGCAGTTCACCGCTGCGGCCATCACGCTGCTGGCCCAGGACGGCAAGCTGTCACTCGACGACACGCTGGCCCGCTTCCTGCCGTTGTTCCCGCGCGCGCGTGACGTGACGCTGCGGCAGATGCTCACGCACACCTCCGGGCTCGGCAACTACACGGAGATGGCGTCGCCCGAGGCCTTCATGCAGGCCGCGCGCACCGATTACGACAACTCCGCGCTGATCGCCGCCATGGCGGCGACCAAGCCGCTCTTCAAGTTCGAGCCCGGCACCGGCTGGGCCTACAGCAATACCGCGTATGTACTGCTCGGACTCGTGGTCGAGATCGCCGGCGGCGAACCCTACCAGGCCTTCTTCCGGCGGCGCCTGTTCGAGCCGGCCGGTCTCGCCAGCACGGCGGTCGATGATGCCGCCGAGGTCGTACCGCAGCGGGTCAGCGGCTACTCGCCGCGCGAGGGGGCTCCAACGGGGTTCGCAAACGCCTCGTTCATCTCCATGACCTTCCCGCACGGGGCCGGTGCGCTGCGCTCGACGTCCGAGGACCTGTGCCGATGGCACGGGGCGCTGCTTGGCGGGCGCGTCGTCAATGCAGCCAGCCTCGAGCAGATGCTGACGCCGGGAAGACTCGCCAACGGCTCGCTGCCGCCGACGCCGGCCGGCATGGCCGCCATCACCGGCAACGCGGACAAGCCCATGGAATACGGCTTCGGGCTGATGTTCGGCGACTTCGAGGGTCGCCGCTACGTCGAGCACGATGGCGGCATCAATGGGTTCGTCTCGGCGCTGCGCAGCTTCCGTACCGAGCGCGTGACGGTCGCGATGCTCGTCAATACCGACGGATTCCGGAAGCCGGAACTCGCCAAGACGTTGTTCGAGGTCCGCGACACCGCGGCGCGCACGGCGCTCGCCGCCGGCTGATGGCGCGGACGGCGCGCCCGACCAGTCACAGGGGGACACAGATCATGGGGCGGACAGTGTCGAATCCAGGCGCGACGGACCTGCTCGGGAGCCGCGGTGCGGCGCGGCGGCGGCTGCTGACGGGCGCGGCCGGCGCGGCCGGCATCTGGCTCGCCGGCGGACCGCTGGCGTGGGCGAAGGCCGAGGGATACTCGCGGCGTGCCATCGGCATCGTCGAGGCGGCCGGGGCGATAGACATGCTCGCGCCGCTGTCGCTGAACGACCAGGACCTGACGCGCTGGATCAGCTCGGCGGACGGCATGACGGCGGCAGAGCTTGCGCGCTTCCGCACGTCCGGCATCAAGGTCATGCACCAGTCCATCGGCTTCGGCGGGCCGGACGCCTACACCGAGGGCCTCAACTACTTCGCGACCGTCAACGCGTTCATCTCGCGCTACGCGGACACGTTCTTCCGGGTGGCGCGCGCGCGCGACCTGGATGTCGCGCGCACCACGCCGCGCATCGGCATCATCCCGGGCGTGCAGGACTCGGACCACTTCCGCACACCCGATGACGTCAAGCTGTTCTACGGTCTCGGCCAGCGCGTATCGCAACTCACCTACAATGCGCAGAACTTGCTGGGCTGCGGCTGCACCGAGCGCCACGACTGCGGGATCACCGACTTCGGCGTCTCGATCATCGAAAAGATGAACGAGGTCGGCATGCTGGTCGACGTCTCGCACTGCGGCGACCTGACGACACTCGAGGCCTTCGAGGTGTCGAAGAAGCCGGTCGCGATCACCCATTCGAACTGCCGCGCGCTCTTCAATCACCCGCGTCTCAAGACCGACGAGGCGATCCGCAAGATGGCCGCCAAGGGCGGCGTCATGGGCATCACTGGGGTACGCATGTTCGTGCGCGGCGAGGAGCCGACGACGCTTGACCACATCGTCGACCACATCGAGCACGTCGCGAAGCTCGTGGGCGTCGAGCACGTCGGCATCGGCACCGACTCGGACCTGCTCGGCTACGACGCGCTGCCGGCGGACCAGGCGAAGAAGCTGCGTTCCTACTACAAGGCCAGCTACGGCTTCCGCGAGCGCATCGACATCGAGGGATTCGACCATCCCCGCAAGCTGTTCGACCTGACGGAGGCGCTGCTGCGTCGGGGTTTCGGCGACGCCGACATCGGCGGGATCCTCGGCGGCAATTTCCGGCGCCTGCTGGGCCAGGTCTGGGAGTACTGAGCCATGATCGAGCGGGCGCGCTGCGCAGGCGGGGACGGCCACGGCCGCCGTTCGAGGGTTCTGGGGTGCGGTCGCGCGGTCGCCGCGCTGGCGGCCGCCTGGGCGGGATTGGCCACCGCGGCGCCGGGGCCGCAGCCCATCAGCGCCGCCGAGGTCGACGCCGTCGTCAGCCGGACGATGCGGGAGTTCTCGGTTCCAGGGATCGCGGTCGGCATCGTCAAGGACGGGCGTCTGGTCTACGCACGTGGCCAGGGTGTCCGCCGGGTCGGTGACGCGGCGCGCGTGGACGCGGACACGGTCTTCGCGATCGGCTCCAATACCAAGGCGTTCACCGCGGCGGTGCTCGCCACGCTCGTCGACGAGGGCAAGATCCACTGGGACGACCGCGTCATCGACTACCTACCGGATTTCCGCCTGTGGGATCCGTACGTGACGCGCGAGTTCACGATCCGTGACCTGCTCACGCACCGCAGCGGCCTGGGGCTCGGCGCCGGCGACCTGCTGTTCGTGCCGAAGACGGACTTCAGCCGGCGCGACGTGATCCGCGCGCTGCGGTACCTGAAGCCCGTCAGCAGCTTCCGCTCCGAGTTCGCCTACGACAACCTGCTCTACATGGTGGCGGGCGAGCTGGCGGCGGCGGCTTCCGGCTCGAGCTGGGAGGACCTCGTCAGCGCCCGCATCCTCGGCCCGCTCGCGATGACGGGCTGTGCGGTCTCGAGCGAACGCCTGAGCGACCACCGCAACGTCGCCTCGCCGCACATCCTGAGCAACGGTGCTCCTTCTCCGGTGCCGCTGCTGGACCTGCCGGTGGTCGGGCCGGCCGGCAGTATCCAGTGCAACGTCACCGGCATGGCGCGATGGGTCGAGGCGCAGCTCGGGCAGGGCGTGGCGGCGGATGGCCGGCGCATCTTCAGCGAGTCGCAGAGCGAGGAGATGTGGTCGGCGCAGACGGTGCTGCATCCCGCCGGGAAGCGTGCCGCCCTGACGCGGACCCATTTTGCCGCCTATGGTCTCGGCTGGGGCCTCGAGGACTTCAACGGCTACAAGCGCGTGTCCCACAACGGCGGCCTGCCGGGCATGGTCACGCACGTGAGCCTGATCCCGGAGCTCCACCTCGGCGTGATCGTCCTTACGAACCAGCAGGAAGGTGCGGCGCTCGCGGCGATTTCGCTGCAGATCCTCGACGCCTATACCGGGGCGCCGAAGCGGGACTGGGTCGCGCTGAATGCCGCCGCCAAGGCCGGGCGCGAGTCGGCCATCCGCGCCGCCGACGCGGCGCGCGCGCCGGCCGCGGGAACCGCAGCGCCACTCGCGCTGGAGGCCTACGTCGGCAGCTACGAGGATGCCTGGCGGGGTGGTGCGACGGTGCGTCGCGACGGCGAGCGGCTGGTGCTGAGCTTCAGCCACACCGACGGCCTCACCGGGCCCATGGAGAGCGTCGGCCCGGACCTGTTCATCGTGCGCTGGAACGACCGTACGCTCGACGCGGATGCCTATGTGCGCTTCAGCGTGGACTTCTCGGGCAAGGTCAGCGGCTTCACGATGAAGGCGGTCTCGGCGCTCACCGACTTCAGCTTCGATTTCCAGGACCTGGACTTCCGGCGGGTGGCCGCGGCGCCGAGCGGCGCGCACTGAGCCTTAGGATCGGAGCCGGGCGCGTCGGGCTCGCCACGGGGGGTGTTCCGGATTGGGATCTCGTAATCCCAACCAGAAAACCGGGATCGCGCGGCCGCGTGCGTCAGGGTCGGCGGCGGGCTGTCTTGGCCGGCGGGCGCACTTCGTCGAGGCTCTGCACGAGCGCCGGCTCCGGCGTCGAGCACACGCACAGGATCCGCAGCGGAACGCTGCCCGTCGAGACGTAGGCGTGGCCCATCGTGCTGTCGAAGTACACCGAGCCGCCGGCCTCGAGTACCAGCGGCTCGTAGAACTCCGTGTGCAGCTCGAGCCGCCCTTCCAGCACGTACGTGAACTCCTCGCCGTCGTGCTTCAGGAACCCGTTCGACTCGGCGAGCGAGCGCGACTCGATGATGCCGACCATCGGCGTCATCTTCTTGCCGGCAAGCTCGGTGCACAGATACCGGTAGTCCTGCGTGCCCACGGAGATCGCGCGCCCGCCGCCCGCCGGCGTGAAGGTCCGGCGCGCCATCGGCTGCGGGAGACCGGCCGGCTTGTCGTGGGAAAACAACTCCGCGAGGTCGATCCCCAGTCCGCGGCACAGCTGCAGCAGCTTCGCGTACGTGAGCGAGAGCTGGTCGTTCTCGACGCGCGACAAGGTGGATTTCGCGATGCCGGTGGCGACGCTGACGTCGGCGATCGAGAGGCGTCGCTGGAACCGCAACTGCCTGAGGCACGTGCCCAGATTGGGTGACGAGCCGGCCCTCGGCGGGTCGGCCGAACGGGACGCGGTAGCGCGACGGGCGATGGGCTTGGTCTTCATTCGGGCACGTTAGCCGGGGCCCGACCGATTGTGAATCCGCAGAGGACCGGACGTTGACAGTTTCGTATACGCAACTATACTCCTGAACAGCAATTTTCCGCGTGTCGCTTCCGCGTTCGCCCGCGGTGCCGGCGCTGCGGAACACCTGACCGGCGCAGGATCGTTTGACGACCGCGACGGACAGCGCGTCAGGGTCACGACCCGGCGGCGCCCGCCACCTCCGCGGGGCAGCGCACGCCGACTCGGCGTCCACAACTACAGAAGGGGAGTAGGCGATGCGCACTCGTGGATTCAGTGTCAGAGCAGCAGTCCTGGGAATCCTGGCGAGCGGCGGCGCCGTCCACGCCGAGTCCAACACGTCGGCGCCCGGCGCCACGCTCGAGGACGTGGTCGTCACCGCGACCAAGCGCGAGGAAAAGCTCAAGGACGTCGCGATGAGCGTCACCGCCGTCAGCGGCGAGGACCTGCTGAGGCGGCAGGAGACGAGCTTCGTCGACTTCGCGGCGCAGGTCCCGGGTCTGTCGCTCGAGGCGATCGATGCCGGTACGACCCGCCTCATCATCCGCGGCGCGAACGTCGGCAGCGTCGGCGCGACCGTGGCCACGGTCGTCGACGACATTCCGTTCTCGATGTCCAGCGCGCAGGCGAACGGAGCCTACTTCGGGGCTAACGTCGATACCTACGACATGCAGCGCATCGAGGTGTTGCGCGGCCCGCAGGGCACCCTCTACGGCGCCACCGCCGAGGGCGGCCTGATCAAGTACGTCACCAATCCGCCGAACACCAAGAAGTTCGAGAGCGCCCTCTCCGTCGGCGTCGCGACGGTGGACGGCGGTAATACGGTCGGCATCGCCCGGGGCATGATCAACCTGCCCTTCTGGAGCGACAAGGCCGCGTTCCGCCTCACCGCCACCAAGGAAGGCGTGCCCGGCTGGATCGACAATCCGACGACCGGCGAGAAGGACATCAACAAGGGCCAGAAGTACAGCCTGCGCGGCTCGCTGCTGATGAAGCCGACCGACGATCTGTCGATCCGCGCAACCT
>JAFEDP010000139.1 GCA_018241545.1 Pseudomonadota bacterium | reverse complement strand
GAGCTCGTGCGCCTCGACGAGCTGCGTCGGCGGGGGATCCTGACCGACTCGGAATTCCAGACGATCAAGGCGCGCCTGATCGCGAGCCATTGAGCCCGGCCGGACCGGTACTGGCGCACGGCGCCGGCCGAAGCGCGTCCAGTAGACTGCCGCCGCCTGGCGCCGCCCGGCGTCGCCGCGGGTGCCGCTGCTGATGTACCGGCTGGACTTCCTCGAGCAGCTGAAGCTGCGGCTGGTGCCGCCGCCGCGGGCTGGTCGCGTGCGCGACGTCAGCAGCGTCGTCTGGCACCTCGGCTTCATCAGCCTGCTGACCGACGTCTCGGCGGAGATGGTCAACAGCGCGCTGCCCGGGTACCTCGTGCTCTACCTGCACCTGAGCCCGCTTGAGTACGGCGCGATCGACGGCGTGTACAACGGCCTCGCGGTCGCGCTGCTGAGCCTCGCTGCCGGCTTCGCGGCGGACCGCAGCGGACGGCCGAAGCGCATCGCGCTCGCCGGCTACGGCCTGTCGACGCTGTGCAAGCCGCTGCTCCTGGTGGCCGGCGCGGCCTGGGGCTGGATCCTCGCGGTCGTGTGGATCGACCGGACCGGCAAGAGCATCCGCACGGCGCCGCGCGACGCGATCCTCTCGCTCAACGCCTCCCCGTCGCTGATGGCGACCGCGTTCGCGCTGCACCGCGGCCTCGATGCGTTCGGCTCGCTGCTCGGCCCGCTGATCACGTTCCTGGTCCTGTTCCACCTGCCGACGGGCTACAAGCTCGTCTGGATCGTCAGCTTCGGCTTCGCGCTGCACGGAATCGTGGTGCTGATGTTCCGCATCCCGGCGGACGTGCCGCGGAGTGCGGGTGAGGCGCCGCGCGCGACGTGGCGTGAGCTGTGGCGCGGCTGCGCCGACCGGCGGCTGGTCGCGCTCGCGGCTGCCGCGCTGCTGCTGTCGGCGATGACGATCAGCGACGGCTTCGTGTACCTCCTGCTGCAGAAGCAGGGCGGCCCCGGCGCGGTGTACTTCCCGCTCTTCTACGTCGGCACCGCCTGTGCCTATGTGCTGCTGTCGCTGCCGGCGGGGCGCATCGCCGACCGCATCGGGCGCCTGCCGGTCCTGGTCGGCGGCTATGCGGCGCTCGGGCTCCTGTACCTGCTGCTGCTGCGCAGCTCCACGGTCGGACTCGGGACCGTCGCCGCGGCACTCGCGCTGCTCGGTCTATACTACGCGGCGACGGAAGGCGTGCTGACCGCGATGACGAGCGTGGTGCTGCCCACGTTCAACCGCGCCACCGGGATCGCCCTGGTGGGCACGATGGCCGGCGTCGGCAAGCTGCTGGCGTCGCTGGCGTTCGGGTGGATGTGGGAGCGGCAGGGAACCGCCGCGGCGGTGGGCGCCTTCGGTGCCGGGCTCGCCGCGGCACTGCTCGCGAGCGTGCTCCTCGTCCGGGCGTCGCGAACGGGTGCATCTGCATGAGACTGTCCGCTCCATGGATTCTGCGCGCGCTGCCGGGGCTCGCCGGCGCGCTGTTGGTCGGGACGGCGAGCGCCGCCGAACGCCCGGTGCCGCCGTCGCACCCGGCGAGCGAAGTGCCGGCGGCGTCACCGGGCGCGGCGCGTCCGCAGGGATCCGGCGGGCGCATCTTCTTCCGCTACAACGGCGTCGACGACAACTACGGTCGCCTCGCCTGGGCGCCGCTCGACGATACCGGGCGGCCGCGCTTCGCCGGCGAGCTACGCTGCGAGGTGGCGTACGCCACGGCGCAGCGGGGCATCTGCCTCGCCGTCGAGCAGCGCATGCTCGGCCTGTTCGCGGCGCAGATCTTCGACCCGTCGACCTTCCAGTTGCTCGGCAAGGTGCCCGTGCAGGGTGTCCCCAGCCGCACGCGGGTAGCGCCCGGCGGCGCGCTCGCGGCGTTCACCGTGTTCACGGCCGGCCACGGCTATGCCTCGACCAGCTTCTCGACCCGCACCGCGCTCGTCGACGTGCCGCACGCGGCGGTGATGGCCGAGCTCGAGTCCTTTGCCGTGACCCGCGACGGCCAGCCGTTCAAGAACGCCGATTTCAACTTCTGGGGTGTGACATTCACGCCCGACGCGGCGCGGTTCTACGCGACGCTGTCGACCGGCGGGCAGTACTACCTGATTCAGGGCGACCCGAAGACGCGGCGCGCGACGGTCGTGCACGCCAACGTCGAGTGCCCGTCGCTGTCCCCCGACGGGCGCCAGGTCGCCTACAAGAAGCGCGTGACGACGAACGGCATCGTCGGCTGGGAGCTGCAGACCCTCGACCTCGCCTCCGGCCGCGAGACTCCGCTCGCCGAGCGCCGCAGCGTCGACGACCAGCTCGAGTGGCTCGACAACCGCACCGTGCTCTACACCGTGCCGAGCGGCCCGCCGGGCAGCTCGCCGAGCACGGACATCTGGCGCGTGGCCGCCGACGGCAGCGGCGCGCCGCAGCTCTTCCTGCGCAACGCTTCCTCGCCGGCGGTCGTGCGCTGATCGGGCGCATGACATAAGCCGGCGCGGCGGCGCGCGCGGGCGCCTTCGGGCACAATGCGCGCACGGGCGCGCAGGCGGCGTGCGCCGCGCGCGGCCGGCCCGCGGCCACGCGGGCCAGGGACGGTGGGGCAGTGCCTCGGGCACGACTTTGCCGGTACCCGGCAATGGACCGCTCGACCCGCTCCCAGGAGTTCACGTGCCACACCCGACGCCGTCGAACCGCTGGTTACCACTGATCGGACTGCTGGCGCTCGTCGGACCCGCGGCCTGCGGCGGCGGCGGTAGCAGCGGCGGCGCTGGCGGCGGCAACACCTATGCGATCGGGGGCACCGTCAGCGGCCTCGCCAGCGGCGCGAGCGTGGTCCTCCAGGACAACGGCGCCGACAACCTCACGGTCGTGGCCGATGGCAGCTTCACGTTCGCGACGCAGCTCGCGAGCGGCGCCGCCTACCGGGTCACGGTGCTCACGCAGCCGTCCGGCCAGACCTGCAGCGTCGCGGGCGGCTCGGGCACGGTCGCCGCAGTGCCGGTGACCTCGGTGCAGGTCAGCTGCGGCGCGGCGAGCTATGCGATCTCCGGGACCATCACCCCGGCCGCGAGCGGCGCGGGCGTCGCCGTGACGCTCGGCGGCGCCGCGAGCGCGACGACGTTCACGGACGGCAGTGGGCACTACACGTTCGGGGGCTTGGCCGACGGGGCGTACACGGTGGCGCCGGCCGCACCGGACACCACGTTCGCCCCGTCGAGCGCGGCCGTCACCGTCGCCGGCGCCGACGTCACGACCGTGGACTTCACCTCGACCGCCAAGGTCGTGTTCTTCGACGACTTCGCCGGCAGCGCGCTGAGCAGCGCCTGGACCGTGATCTCGCGTCACGGCGAGTACTCGCAGAGCGAGACCGAGTGCAACATCCCGCAGCAGGTCGCCGTGGCGAACGGGCTGCTCTCGATCACGACCGCCGCAACCCCGTATACGTGCGGCGACTTCAACATCGACGGCACGGTGCGGACGGCGCCCGCCCAGTGGCCGTACGTCACCGGCGACGTCCAGTGGACCCACCTCAACTTCACCTACGGCACCGTCACGGTGCGCGCCAAGTTCCCGGCGCAGGCAACCGGGTTGTGGCCGGCGATCTGGCTGCTGGACGCGGACTGCCAGGTCACGAACATCTACACGGCCGATACCGGTTACAGCACCTGCCCGAGCATCTACACCTCGCAGTACGCCGAGATCGACATTACCGAGTGCGACCTGACGAACTGGTGCCAGCTCGCGCTCGCGAACTACGGCAACAGCGGCTCCGGGGGCTCCGGGTTCCCGGTCTGCGGCTACCCGGTCGACACCCAGTTCCACGTGTTCACGATGGTCTGGACGGCGACTGTGATCACGGTCAGCGTTGACGGCCAGCCGACCGGCTGCAGCTACGCGAGCCCGATGTGGACCATCCCGGCGAAGCCGCAGTTCCTGATCCTGCAGACGCAGACCGGCGGCTCGGGCGGCACTCCCAACGACTCGCTGCTGCCCGCGACGTTCCAGATCGACTACGTCAAGGTCACGCAGCCCTGAGCGCCCGGCGGGCGGCGCCCGCGGAGCGGGCGCCGGCGCCGGCGGCTACGGGATGGTCTTGGAACCGCCCGCCGAGTACGCGCTCTCGAGCCCGTTGGTGTCGTAGGCGGTGGTGACGAAGTAGTAGGTCCCCGAGGTCAGGCTGCTCACGACATAGCTCGTCACGGTCGGGTTCGCGACCGTGATCGAGGTCGTGTAGGTGCCCGGCGAGGTGCCGTAGTAGACCCGGAAGCCCGCCAGGTTCGTCAGTGGCGTGCCGTCGGTGCGGGTCGTCGGCGCGACCCAGCTGACCGTCGCCGAACCACTGCTCGCCGCGGTCACCGTGATCGTGAACGCGGGCAGCGTCGCCGTGTTCGTGCCGTCGCTGACCGAGATCGAGACGTTGGCGTAGGTGCCGACGGCGCCACTGCCGGGCGTGCCCGAGAGCAGGCCGGTCGTGGTGCTGAACGTCGCCCAGGACGGGGCATTCGCGATCGAGAAGGTCAGCGTGGCGCCGGACGGGCTCGTCGCGGTCGGCTGGAAAGAATAGAGCTTGCCGGCCTGCACGCTGGTCGGCGGCGTGCCGCTGATGGTCGGCGGCGAACTCGAGGCGGTGATCGTCACGCTGGCGCTCGCCGAGCGCGTCGGGTCGTCGACCGACACCGCGGTGACCGTGACGGTCGCGGGCGAGGGCACCTTCGCGGGGGCCGTGTACAGCCCGCCGCTCGAGATGGTGCCGACGGTGGAATTCCCGCCGGTCACGCCGCCGACCTGCCAGGTCACGGAGTTGGTGGTGCCGTTGGTGACGGTCGCTGAGAACTGCTGCGCACCGGTGCCGGCCGTGACGCTGGCGATCGACGGCGAGACCGCGACGCTGACCGGTGCCGTGATCGTGACCGTGGCGCTGCCGGACTTGCTCGGATCGGCGACCGACACGGCCGTCACGGTGACCTGCGCGGGCGAGGGCACGCTCGTTGGCGCCTGGTAGGCGCCGCCCGAGGAGATCGTGCCGACGCTCGAGTTGCCGCCGGTGATGCCATTGACCTGCCAGGTGACGGCCGCGTTGGCCGCGTTCTGCACGCTCGCCGTGAAGGTCTGCCCGCCGGTGCCGGCGCGCAGGGTCGCCGTGCCCGGCGAGACGCTGACCGCGACCGGCGGCGTGACCGTCAGCGTCGCGCTGCCCGACTTGGTCGAGTCGGCGGCCGACACCGCGGTCACCGTCACCGTCGCCGGCGAGGGCACGGCGGCCGGCGCCGTGTACTGGCCGGTCGAGGAGATCGTGCCGACGGTCGCATTGCCGCCGGCGATGCCATTGACCTGCCAGGTCACGGCGGTGTTGGTCGTGTTGGCGACCGCGACCGTGAAGGACTGCGAGCCGGTGCCGGCCTGCGCCGAGGCCGTGGACGGCGAGACGGTGACCGCGACGCCCGCGGTCACGGTGTCCTTGGCGCTGCCCGAGCGCTTGGTGTCGACCACGGAGGTCGCGGTGATCGTGACGCTGCCCGTGCTCGGCACCGCGGCTGGCGCGGCGTAGACGCCGCTCGTCGAGATGGTGCCGACGGTCGCGTTTCCGCCGGTGATGCCGTTGACCGCCCAGGTCACGCCTGTGTTCGTCGTGTTGCTGACCGTCGCGACGAAGGCCTGCGTGCCGTTGCCGGCCTGAGTGGTCGCGGTGCCCGGTGACACCGACACCTTCACCGGTTGCTTGATCGAGACCGATGCGCTCGCCGACTTGGTCGTGTCGGAGGTCAGGGTGGCCGTGACGGTCACCGTGCTGGTGCTCGGCACCTCAGCGGGCGCGGTGTAGAAGCCGGTGGAGGAGATCGTGCCGACGGTCGAGTTGCCGCCGGTGACGCCGTTGACCTGCCAGTTGATGCTCGGGTTGGTGACGCCGGAGGCGCTGGCGGTGAAGGCCTGCGTGCCGATGCCGGCCTGCACGTTGGCGCCGGTCGGCGAGATGCTGACCGAGGTCGGTGTCAGGAGGGTCACGGTGGCGCTGGCCGACTTGCTCGGGTCGCCGACCGACACCGCGGTCACCGTCACGGTCGACGGCGAGGGCGCCGTCGCCGGTGCCTGGTAGAGGCCGTTGCTGTTGATCGTGCCGACGGTGGCATTGCCGCCGGCGACGCCGTTGACCTGCCAGGTCACGCCGCCCACCGTCGCGTTGGTGACCACCGCGACGAAGCTCAGCATGCCGGTGCCCGCCTGCAGCGTCGCCGCCGACGGCGACACCGTCACGGCGGTCACGAGCGGCGTCGCCGTGACGAGCAGCGGTACGGAGGCGGACTTGGTCGGGTCGGCGACCGAGACCGCGGTGATCGTGACCGTGGGCTGCGCCGGCACCGTCGCCGGCGCGGTGTACAGGCCGTGGGTGTCGATGGTGCCGACCGTCGCGTCGCCGCCGTTGAGGCCGTTGACGCGCCAGGTCACGGCGGTGCTCGCCGCGCCGTCGATGGTCGCGCTGTACTGCATGGTCCCGGTGCCGGCGACCACCGAGGCGTTCGCGGGGGTGACGGCGACGGTGATCACCTGCGTCGCGCTCAGCGTCACGGTCGCGGAGCCCGACTCGGTGCCGTCGGAGGTCACCGCGCTCACCGTGACGGTCGCGGGCGTCGGCAGCACCGCCGGCGACAAGTACAGGCCCGAGGCCGACACCGTGCCGACCGTGGCATCACCACCCACTACACCATTGACCTCCCACACGACGCTGCTGCCGGCGGGGGGCGTGGCGCTGAAGGCCTGCGAGACGCCGCCGACGGCGACCGTTGCGCTCGCCGGCGAGACCGGGAATGACTGCGGCTGCGGATTGACGCCGGCCGCGCCGGTCGTCGGCGCGCCGGTCAGCGTGCCGGCACTGCCGCCACCGCAACCCGCGGTCAGCCAGCCGGCGAGCACCACGAGCGCCACGGCGCGGAACAGGGATGTCGCAGTGTGTGCGCCTCGGGCGCTGTGCGACGTCGAACGGGCCATCTCACACCTCCGGTAGCCCCGCTATCTCCCTGCGCCGGAGACCGGAGGCTTTGCGTCCCCGCCTCGCGGCGGGTATGCCGTTGTCACAGTGCGTGCGATGCAGATGGCCCGCGGCGAGGCGGGTGGGGGCACGGTGGCGTGCGTCCCGACTCCCTCGCGCGCGGCAACGTGCGTTGCAGCGCTGCGGGGCTCCGCGCTCCTGCGCGGCCTCCCCACGTGTGAAAGGTTAAACGCGCCGCGCGCCCTGCGGCGCGCGATTTACGTCTACGTTTGGCGACAGCGCGGGAGAATCAGCGCGCAGCAGGCCGCCGCTTGGGGCAAACCCTTAATGGCCCGGATTAGGTGAAGTGAGCGCGCGTCGCGCGCGCACGCGGATCCCGGCACCGCGCTCGGATTATGTCGCCTGCGCGCTCACTCGCCCGGCTCGTCGAGCGCGCGCTCGATGCGCCGGTCCGGCACCAGCCACACAAGCGCGACCAGCACGTACAGCGCCTGCGCGGCGCGCG
>JAFEDP010000138.1 GCA_018241545.1 Pseudomonadota bacterium | reverse complement strand
ACGGTGCCGCCGCCCAGCGTGCCGCCCGTGATGCGCATGCCGTCGGGCCGCGCCTCGGCGGCGACGCCGAGCGCGTGCAGGCCCTGCGCCATCACCGCGATGCGGTCGCTCTCCTTGACGCGCAGCTCGGCGGCGCCGCTGACCACCGTGGTGCCCTCGGCGCAGGCGGCCGCGACGAACAGCACCGGGAACTCGTCGATCGCGAGCGGCACCAGCGCCGGCGGCACCTCGATGCCCTTGAGGCGCGAGGCGCGCACCTCGATGTCGGCGACCGGCTCGTCGCCGGCGCGGCGCGGGTTGACGACGCGCAGGTCCGCGCCCATCAGCCGCAGGATCTCGATGACGCCGGTGCGCGTCGGGTTCATGCCGACGTCGCGCACCAGGAACGCGCCCTCGGCGGCCAGCGCGCCCGCGACCAGGAAGAACGCCGCCGAGGAGACGTCGCCCGGCACCCGCAGGTGGGTCGCGTGCAGCGGCGCGCCGCCCGTGAGCGCCACGCGCCCGGGGCTGCTCTCGACCGCGACGCCGAAGGCGCGCAGCATGCGCTCGGTGTGGTCGCGGGTGACCGCCTGCTCGCGCACCACGGTCTGGCCGTCGGCGTAGAGCCCGGCGAGCAGGATCGCCGACTTCACCTGCGCGCTCGGCACGCTCAGCTCGTAGTCGATGCCCCTGAGGTGCTGGCCGCCGTGGATCGTCACCGGCGGGCGGCCGTCGCTCGTGTCGATGCGCGCGCCCATCAGCCGCAGCGGCGCCGCGGCGCGCTCCATCGGCCGGCGCGACAGCGACTCATCGCCCACCAGGCGCGAGTCGAAGGCCTGCCCCGCCAGGAGCCCCATCGACAGGCGCATCGCGGTGCCGGCGTTGCCCATGTCGAGCGGCCGTGCCGGCGCGGCGAGGCCGTGCAGGCCGACGCCGTCGATGACGACGCGCCCGGGCGCCGGGCGCTCCACGGCCACCCCCATCGCGCGCATCGCGTTCAGCGTCGCGAGGCAGTCCTCGCTCTCGAGGAAGCCCTCGACCTCGGTGGTGCCCTCGGCGATCGCGCCGAGCATCACCGCGCGGTGCGACACCGACTTGTCGCCGGGCACCTCGACCTCGCCGCGCACGCAGCCGCCGGCGGCGATCCGGTAGCACGCCACGTCGCGGCGCGTGTCGTGGTCCATCACAGCACCGCCCTGGGGTAGGAACCGAGGAGTTTCATCAGCGAGGCCACCTTGCGCACGCGCGCGAGGGCCGCCCGGACGCGCTCGTCCTCGGCGTGGCCCTCGATGTCGACGAAGAACACATAATCCCATTTCTTGCGCCGCGACGGGCGCGACTCGAGCCGCGTCAGCGTGATGCCCTCGGCCGCGAACGGCTCGAGGAGCTTCAAGAGCGCGCCGGGTCCCGCCGTGTCCGGCGCCGACAGCAGCAGCGTCGTGCGGTCGCGGCCCGACGGGGCGAGGATCTTGCGCCCGACCACCAGGAAGCGGGTGGTGTTGTCGGGGTGGTCCTCGATCTCCTTGACCAGCACCTTGAGCCCGTAGACCTCGGCGGCGGCCTCGCCCGCGATCGCGGCCGTGCCCTCCTCGTCGCGCGCGCGCCGCGCGCCCTCGGCGTTGGAGGACACCGCCACGCGCTCGGCCTCGCCGAGGTGCTCGGCGAGCCAGCCGCGGCACTGCGCCAGCGCCTGCTGGTGCGCGCAGATGCGCGCCACCTTGCGCAGCGAGGCCATGCGGCCGAGCAGGTGCTGGTGGACGCGCAGCTCGATCTCGCCGCAGATCTTGAGCGGCGAGGTCAGGAACATGTCGGCGGTGTGGCTGACGGTGCCCTCGGTCGAGTTCTCGATCGGCACCACGCCGAAGTCGGCGGTGCCGGACTCGACCTCGCGGAACACCTCGTCGATGGAGGCCAGCGGCACCGCGCGCACCGAGTGGCCGAAGTGCTTGAGCACGGCCTGCTGCGTGAACGTGCCCTCTGGCCCCAGGAAGCCGATCTTGAGCGGCTCCTGCTGGGCGAGGCAGGCCGACATGATCTCGCGGTACAGCCGCACCATCTCCTCGTCGGCGAGCGGACCGCCGCGGTTGCGCTCGACGACGCGCCGCAGCACCTCGGCCTCGCGCTCGGGGCGGTAGAAGTCGGCGGTGCCGGCGGCGCGCTTGCTGAGCCCCACCTGCTGGGCGATGCGGGCGCGGTCGCTGATCAGGGCCTGGATGCGCATGTCGATCGCGTCGATCTCGGCGCGCACCGCATCGAGCGGGCGCGGCGCCGGCGTGGCGGGGGCCGGCCGGCGCCGGGGACGGGGCTTCTTCATGCGGGCACCTCGCGCGCCGACAGCACGCCCGGGATCGCGCGCACCCGCTCGACGAGCGCGGCCGGCAGCGGCGCGTCGGTGTCGATCAGCGTGTAGGCGACCTCGCCGCGCGACTGGTTGAGGAGGTCGGCGATGTTGAGGCCGGCGCCGGCGAGCGCGGTCGAGATCTGGCCGACCATGTTCGGCACGTTGCGGTTGGCGATCGCGAGCCGGTGGGTACCGGGCCGGCGATGGAGCACCGCCTCCGGGAAGTTGACCGAGTGCTTCAAGTTGCCGTGCTCCAGGAAGTCCCTGAGGGTCTCCACCACCATCACCGCGCAGTTCTCCTCCGCCTCGCCGGTCGAGGCGCCGAGGTGCGGCAGCGCCACGACCCGCGGGTGGTCCTTGGTCGCCGGCGTCGGGAAGTCGCAGACGTAGGCCGACAGCCGCCCGGCGTCGAGCGCGGCGAGCACGTCGGCCTCGACGACGACCGCCGCGCGCGCGAAGTTGAGCAGCGCCGCGCCCGGCTTCATGAGCGCGATGCGCCGCGCATCGAGCAGGCCGCGCGTCGAGTCGGCGAGCGGCACGTGCACGGTCACGAGGTCGGCGCGCGCCAGCAGGTCGTCGACCGAGTGCGCCTGCGTGACGCCGGAGTGCAGCTGCCAGGCGCGCTGCACGGTGATCTGCGGGTCGTAGCCGAGCACCTGCATGCCGAGCCGGTGCGCGGCGTTGGCGACCTCGACGCCGATGGCGCCGAGGCCCACGACGCCGAGCGTGCGCCCCGGCAGCTCGTAGCCGACGAAGCGCCGCTTGCCGGCCTCGACCGCGTGCTCGAGCGCCTCGGCGTCGCCCTCGAGCCCGCGCACGAACGCCCAGGCCTCGCAGATGTGGCGCGCGGCGAGGAACAGGGCCGCGATCACCAGCTCCTTGACCGCGTTGGCGTTGGCGCCCGGGGCGCTGAACACCGGCACGCCGCGCGTGGTGAGCGCGGCGACCGGGATGTTGTTGGTGCCGGCGCCGGCGCGCGCCACCGCGAGCACGCTCGCCGGGAAGGCGTGGCGGTGCAGGTCCGCCGAGCGCACCAGGATCGCGTCCGGGCGCGCGAGCTGCGCCGCCACCTCGTAGACGTCGCGCGGCAGCCGCTCGAGGCCGCGCGCCGCGATCGGGTTCAGCGTCTGGACCCGGAACACCGGCCTCACCCGTGGCGGCGCGCGAACTCGCGCATGAAGCCGACCAGCGCCTCGACGCCCGCGAGCGGCATGGCGTTGTACAGGCTCGCGCGCATGCCGCCGACCGAGCGGTGGCCCTCGAGGTTGGCGAGCCCCTCGCGCGCGGCCTCGGCGGCGAAGGCCTTCTCGAGCTCGGGGCGCGCGAGGCGGAACGGCACGTTCATCCACGAGCGCGCCGCCGGCTGCACCGGGTTCGAGTAGAAGCCCGAGCCGTCGATGTAGCCGTACAGGAGCTCCGCCTTGGCGCGGTTGCGCGCCGCCATCGCCGCGAGCCCGCCCTCGCGCTTGAGCCAGCGGAACACGAGCCCGGCCAGGTACCAGCCGAAGGTCGGCGGCGTGTTGAGCATCGAGCCCTCGGCCGCCTGGCCCTGGTAGCTGAGCACCGGCGGCAGGTCTGCGCGCGCCCGCCCCAGCAGGTCCTCGCGCACGATCACGACCGTGAGCCCGGAGGGGCCGATGTTCTTCTGCGCGCCGGCGTAGATGAGGCCGAAGCGGCCGACCTCGATCGGGCGCGACAGCAGGGTCGAGGACATGTCGGCGATGAGCGGCACGTCGCCCGCGTCCGGCACGAACGGGAACTCGACGCCGCCGATCGTCTCGTTGGGCGTGTAGTGCAGGTACGCGGCGGCGGGGTCGCGCCGCCAGCCGGCCTCGGGCGGCACGCCGAAGTAGTCGCTGTCGGCGGCGTCGGCGGCGACGTTGACGGTGCAGTAGCGCCGCGCCTCGGCGATCGCCTTCTTCGACCAGGCGCCCGTGTTGACGTAGTCGACGCGCGCGCCGGGCGCGGTCAGGTTGAGGGGGATCGCGGCGAACTGCAGCGTCGCCCCGCCCTGCAGGAACAGCACCCGGTAGTTCGCGGGCACCGCGAGCAGCTCGCGCAGGTCCGCCTCGGCCGCGCGCGCGCAGGCGACGAACGCCGCGCCCCGGTGGCTGACCTCCATCACCGACATGCCCGAGCCCTGCCAGTCGGTGAGCTCGGCGCGCGCCTCCTCGAGCACGGCGAGCGGCAGCATCGCGGGGCCGGCGGAGAAGTTGTAGACGCGCATGGCGGCGGGCCTTGTGCGGAGCGGGACGCCCAGCCGATGTTAGCCGGTCAGCGCCGCCTTGTGCACTGCATCATCCCGCCTCGGGCGGCGTGTCCGCGGCGTCCTCGGCGACCGCTTCGCCGGCGGGCACGCCCGGGGCGGCCTCGGCCTCCTCCTCGCCCTCGCCGTTGAAGTGCTGCACGCGCGCCATGCCGACCAGGCGGTCGTCGTCGTCGACGCGCATCAGCCGCACGCCCTGCGTGTTGCGCCCGAGCACCGAGACCTGCTCGACCGCGGTGCGCACCAGCGTGCCGTTCTGGCTGATCATCAGCACGTCGTCCGACGGCAGCACCTGCAGCGCGCCGACCATGCGGCCGTTGCGCTCGGAGAGCTGCAGCGCGATCACGCCCTGGCCGCCGCGGCCGTGCAGCGGGAACTCGGTGACCTCGGTGAGCTTGCCGTAGCCGTTCTCGGAGGCGGTCAGCACCTGGCCCTCGCGGATCACGATCAGCGAGATCACCTCGTGGCCGTCGGCGACCGTGATGCCGCGCACGCCGGCGGCCTCGCGCCCCATCGGCCGCACGTCCTCCTCGGGGAAGCGGATCGCCTTGCCGCCGGAGGTCGCGAGCATGATCTCGTTCTTGCCGTCGGTGATGTCGACGCCGACCAGGCGGTCGCCGTCCTCGAGGCTGACGGCGATGATGCCGGCCGCGCGCGGGCGCGAGAACGCCTCGAGCGGCGTCTTCTTGACCGTGCCCTGGCTCGTCGCCATGAACACGAAACGGTCCTCCGGGAACTCGCGGATCGGCAGCATCGCGTTGATGCGCTCGCCATCCTCGAGCGAGAGCAGGTTGACGATCGGCTTGCCGCGCCCGCCGCGCCCGGCGAGCGGCAGCTGGTAGACCTTGAGCCAGTAGACGCGGCCGCGGTTGGAGAAGCACAGCAGCGTGTCGTGCGTGTTCGCCACGAAGAGGCGATCGATCAGATCCTCCTCCTTCATGTCGGTCGCGGCCCGGCCGCGCCCGCCGCGGTTCTGGCGCCGGTACTCGGTCACCGGCTGGCTCTTCGCGTAGCCGTCGCGCGACAGCGTCACGACCACCGGCTGGTCCTCGATCAGGTCCTCGATCGTGAGGTCGGAGTGGTCGACGTTGATCTCGGTGCGGCGCGCGTCGGCGAACTCGGCGCGGATCTCGAGCAGCTCGCCGCGGATGACCTCCATCAGCCGCGCCGGGCGCGCCAGGATGTCCGAGAGGTCACGGATGCGCGCCAGGATCTCGCCGTACTCGTCGAGGATCTTGCCGCGCTCGAGGCCGGTCAGGCGGTGCAGCCGCAGGTCGAGGATCGCCTGCGCCTGCACGTCGGAGAGCCGGTAGCCCTCGGCGAACAGGCCGAACTCCGCGGCCAGGCCGTCCGGGCGCACGCGCACGCCCTCGGCGCGCGCCAGCATCTCCGGCACCGCCCCGCCCGGCCAGGCGCGCGCCATCAGCGCCACCTTGGCCTCGGCCGGCGTCGGCGCCGCCTTGATCGCCGCGATCACCTCGTCGATGTTGGCGAGCGCGACCGCCTGGCCCTCGAGCACGTGGCCGCGCTCGCGCGCCTTCCTGAGCTCGAACACCGTGCGCCGCGTGACCACCTCGCGCCGGTGGCGCAGGAACGCCTCCAAGAGCTCCTTGAGGCCCAGGAGGCGCGGCTGGCCGTCGACGAGCGCGACCATGTTGATGCCGAACACGGTCTCGAGCGGCGTGTGCTTGTAGAGGTTGTTGAGGACGACGTCCGGAACCTCGCCGCGCTTGAGCTCGATGACGACCCTGAGGCCGTCCTTGTCCGACTCGTCGCGCAGGCCGTCGCCGGCGATGCCGTCGATGACCTTGTCGCGCACCAGGTCGGCGATGCGCTCGAGGAGGCGCGCCTTGTTGACCTGGTACGGGAGCTCGGTGACCACGATCTGCTGGCGGCCGCGCTCCAGCTCCTCGACGTTGGTGCGGGCGCGCACGTAGATGCGGCCACGGCCGCTCTTGTAGGCCTGCACGATCTCGGCGGCGCCGTTGATGATGCCGGCGGTCGGGAAGTCCGGGCCCGGCACCAGCTGCATCAGCGCCGCGAGCGTGAGCTGCGGGTCGTCGATCAGCGCGATGCAGGCGTCGACGATCTCGCCGAGGTTGTGCGGCGGGATGTTGGTCGCCATGCCGACCGCGATGCCGGCCGCGCCGTTGACGAGCAGGTTCGGCACGCGCGTCGGCAGCACCGCCGGCTCGCGCTCGGACTCGTCGTAGTTGGGGACGAAGTCGACGGTGTCCCTGTCGATGTCGGCGAGCAGCTCGTGGGCGACCTTGGACATGCGCACTTCGGTGTAGCGCATGGCCGCCGGCATGTCGCCGTCGACCGAGCCGAAGTTGCCCTGGCCATCGACCAGCCGGTAGCGCATCGAGAACGGCTGCGCCAGCCGCACCATCGCGTCGTAGACCGCGTTGTCGCCGTGCGGGTGGTACTTGCCGATGACGTCACCGACGATGCGCGCCGACTTCTTGTAGGCCTTGTTCCAGTCGACGCCGAGCTCGTGCATCGCGTACAGCACGCGCCGGTGCACGGGCTTGAGCCCGTCGCGGACGTCCGGCAGGGCGCGCCCCACGATCACGCTCATCGCGTAATCGAGGTAGGACTGGCGCATCTCGTCTTCGAGGTTGACGTGCAGGATTTCGCGCGCGATGTCAGCCATGCGTGGGGGCGTACCGGGTGCGTTTTCGAAACGGCAATCCTACCACGGGAAGGCGTCGTTCCGCTTCATTTTCAGGCATTTGAGCACGCTCGCCGCGGGCGCGGCGGCGCGCTCAGCGGGCGGCGCAGGGCAGGCCCGGCGTCGACACGAGGTCGAAGCCGTAGTGGATCGGCATCGGCCCGTCGAAGCCGTGGAACGCCACGTGGTCCTGGCCGTTCATCGTCAGGTGCAGCGTGGCGGCGGGCGCGTCGATCGCCATCGCGTAGGTGCCCGTGGCCGCATGCGACTCGCCGGCG
>JAFEDP010000137.1 GCA_018241545.1 Pseudomonadota bacterium | reverse complement strand
GATCTTCACGGTGGTCGTATCGAACGCGACCAACACGTCCGTCACCTGGCAGGTGAACGGCGTGACCGGCGGCAACGCCACGGTGGGCACGATCTCCGCCACCGGCCAGTACTTCGCGCCCGCCACGCCGCCCGCGCAGTCGACCGTGCGCGTCACTGCGGTGTCGGTGCAGGACCCGACCAAGTCGGCCTCGGCCAACGTCACCGTCTCGAGTGTGCCGCCGCCGACGCTCAGCGGCACGCCGGCCGCCAGTGTGCTGGTCGGCCAGCCGTACGACTTCAAGCCGACGGCCTCCGACCCGACCGGACTCACGTTGACCTTTTCACAGAGTGGCGCGCCGGCCTGGATGACGCTCAACACTGCGACCGGTGAGCTGTCCGGCACGCCGGCCGCCGCGGATGTCGGCACCTCGACCATCGTGCTCACGGCGAGCAACGGCAGCGCGCAGGCTCACCTCACTTTCAGCGTGTCCGTGGTGCAGGCGGCGACGGGTTCGGCGACGGTGTCCTGGGTCGCGCCGACGACCCGCACGGACGGCACGCCGCTGACGAACCTCGCCGGCTTCCGGGTCTACTACGGAAGCCAGCAGGGCAAGCTTCTGAACCGCGTGGATGTGACGAACGCGACGGCCACCAGCGCCGTGATCGGCAGCCTGACGAGCGGGACGTGGTACTTCGGCGTGACCGCGGTCGATGCCAGCGGCGCGGAGAGCTCGCTCTCAACGGTCGTGTCGAAGTCAATCTGATCGTTCAGGTAATATGCCGCGCCCGCGGATCGATCGCGGGCGTGGAGTGCCTATGATTCTCAGCGTGGACGGCGACTTCGCCGCGATCGACGGACCCGTGCGCCCGGCGGCCAAGCCATGACGGTTCGCACGCGTTTCGCCCCGAGTCCGACCGGCATGCTGCACATCGGCGGCGTGCGCACCGCGCTGTTCTCGTGGCTGTACGCCCGCCACCACGGCGGCGTGTTCCTGTTGCGCATCGAGGACACCGACCGCGAGCGCTCGACGGACGAGGCGGTCGCGGCGATCCTCGACGGGATGAAGTGGCTGGGGCTCGATTGGGACGAGGGCCCCTTCTACCAGACGCAGCGCTACGACCGGTACCGGGAGGTCATCGCCCAGCTGCTGTCCGCGGGCCACGCGTACCATTGCTACTGCAGCAAGGAAGAGCTGGATGAGATGCGCGCGGCGCAGGTCGCGCGCAAGGAGAAGCCCCGCTACGACGGCCGCTGCCGCCACGGCGCCAGCCCGCGACCGGGCGTGGTGCCGGTCGTGCGGTTCGCCAACCCGGTCGATGGGCGCGTGCTCGTCAAGGACGTGGTCCATGGCCCGATCGTCTTCGAGAACGCCGAGCTCGACGACCTGATCATCCTGCGTTCGGACGGCAACCCGACGTATAACTTCTGCGTGGCGGTCGACGACTGGGACATGCGCATCACGCACGTGATCCGAGGCGACGACCACATCAACAACACGCCGCGGCAGATCAATATGCTGCGGGCGATGGGCGGGCAGGAGCCGACCTACGCGCACCTGCCGATGATCCTCGGCCCGGATGGAACCAAGCTGTCCAAGCGGCACGGTGCCGTCAGCGTCCTGCAGTACCGCGACGAGGGCTTCCTGCCCGTGGCGCTGCTCAATTACCTCGGCCGGCTTGGCTGGTCGCACGGCGACCAGGAGATCTTCTCGCTCGCCGAGATGATCCAGCTGTTTGACATCGTCGACGTCAACAAGTCCGCCTCGGCGCTCAATCCGGACAAGATCGCCTGGACCAACCAGCAGCACATGATGCGGATGAGCGGGCGCGAACTGGCGGCGCCGCTGGCCGAGCAACTGGTGCGGCTGGGAATCGACCCCGGCAGTGCGGATCTCGCGGCGATCGCCGAAGCCCAGCGCGAGCGGTCGAAGACGTTGCGGGAGATGGCCGATGCCAGCCAGTTCTTCTTCCGCGCCCCGGCGGCCTACGAACCCAAGGCGGCAGCCAAGCACCTGGGAGCCGACTCCCGCCCGGTGCTGGAGGCCGCGAAGGCGGCCCTGTCCGGCATCGGGGACTGGTCGGCGCCCGCGATTCACGCGGCGCTCACGCGTGTATCCGAATCGGCGGCGCTGAGCCTAGGCAAGGTCGCTCAGCCGCTGCGAGTGGCGGTGGCCGGCAGCGCGGTCTCCCCGCCGATCGACCAGACGCTGGCGATTCTGGGTCGCGTGGCAACGCTCGAGCGAATCGACCGGGCGCTCGCGCATGCGAGCGGCTCGGATTCGGCCGCGCCCGGGCCGGGCGCGGCCCGCTAGCCCGTATGTCTCTGATTCGGTTGACAGGGCAGGGGGGCGCCCCTACACTCCCGGCCCTTCGCGTGGGGCTATAGCTCAGCTGGGAGAGCGCTTGCATGGCATGCAAGAGGTCGCCGGTTCGATCCCGGCTAGCTCCACCAAACTCTTCGGGCCCGGATTGTCCCCATCGTCTAGAGGCCTAGGACATTACCCTTTCAAGGTAGTAACACGGGTTCGAATCCCGTTGGGGACGCCACTGGGCGTTCGACATATTGCTTGAGCACCGTCACGCGGCGCGTCGGACGGCTCGGATAGAGTGCCGACGACGGAACGCTAGGCAAGGTCGCCGCCCCGCATGAGAGTTCGCTTCCTGAGCGCGCATCTGTACCTGCCGCTGGCCGTGCTGGCGGTGGTCGAGTGCGCTGCTGTAGCCCTTCTGGCCCGCTGGGCGGCCGGCGCGGCGGTCAGCCCACCGCCGCCGGCGTTCGCAGTCCTGTTCGGCCTCGGCTACGGCATCGGCGCCGCGGCCCTCGGACTCTATTCATCGCGCCAGCGAGCGCAGGCCGCCGGCATCGTCGTGCGCGTCGTACTGGCCGTCGGCGCCTCGGCCGTGGGCGTCATGCTCCTCGGGCTGCTCGGGCCGGGCGAGCGGGGCGCGATCGGCGTCTGGACCGAGGCCTTCGTGCTCAGCGTGCTGCTGGTCGGCGTCCTGCGCGTCGCCATGGTCAAGTGGCTGGGCGATGTGCTGATGCGCCGGCGCGTGCTGGTGTATGGGGCGGGGCGCCAGGCAGCGTCGCTGTCGCGGCTGCGCCGCCGGTCCGACCTGCGCGGCTTCTCGATCATCGGCTACGTGCCGGCCGAGAGCGACGTCCCGCTGGTGCCGGTCGAGCGCATCCTGAGCGTCGATGCGACCCAGATACGGGCGCTGTCCGAGCGCGAGCGCATCGACGAGATCGTCGTCGCGATGGACGAGCGCCGGCGACAGTTCCCGGTCCGTGAGCTGCTCATGTGTCGCCTCGCCGGCATCGACGTCACCGACGTCGTGACGTTCCTGGAACGCGAGACCGGGACCGTGCGCCTCGACGTGCTCAATCCCAGCTGGATCATTTTCTCGGAGGGTTTCCGGCGCGACCTGCTGCGGCAGGTCACCAAGCGCGTCTTCGATGTCGCCGCCGCGACGCTGCTGCTCGCCGTCGCCTGGCCGCTGATGATCCTGACGATCGTGGCGATCTGGCTGGAGGACGGCTGGCACGCCCCGATCCTGTATCGACAGCGCCGGGTCGGCATGGAAGGCCGCGTGTTCGAGGTCCTGAAGTTCCGCAGCATGCGCACCGACGCCGAGAAGGACGGGCGCCCGCAGTGGGCGACCGCCGGCGATTCGCGAGTCACGCGCGTCGGGTCGGTGATCCGCACGCTGCGGATCGACGAGCTGCCGCAGATCCTCAACGTCCTGCGGGGGGACATGAGCTTCGTCGGGCCGCGCCCGGAACGGCCCGAATTCGTCGCCGATCTCGGTGATCGGATCCCGTATTTCCACGAGCGGCACTTCGTGAAACCCGGGATCACGGGCTGGGCCCAGATCTGTTATCCGTACGGTGCATCGGAGCGCGACGCCGCCGAGAAGCTGCAGTACGACCTGTATTACGTTAAGCACCATACGCTGCTGTTCGACCTGGCGATCCTGCTGCAGACGGTCGAAGTGGTGTTGTTCCGAAAGGGCGGCCGTTAGCGGCACGGACCGCCGCCGGTTCGCCCAAATGTGCGAACTGCTTGGCTTTTTTTCCACGTGCCCGGCCGGCCACGGACGTGCCGGCGGCAGGGGTTTGGTAGGCTAGGCAGGCTCTGGAGCTCTCAGGATGAGTCCAATCCGACGCGCGTTCATCATTCTGCTCGCGGCCCTTACAGCCGCCGCGGCGGGCGCTGGCGAGACGCCCCCGTCCGCGACCACAGCCGCGGCCCAGCCGGCCACCCCCGCCGCCCCGGCGGCGCCGGCCGCGGCTCCCGCGCGCTCGGCCGTGTCACCCGACTACATCATCGGGCCGGGCGACGTGCTGCAGGTGTTCGTCTGGCGCAATCCGGAGCTGTCGACGACGGTTCCGGTCCGGCCGGACGGGAAGGTGTCGACGCCCCTGGTCGAGGACATGGTCGCGGTCGGCAAGACGCCGACCCAGCTGGCCCGCGACCTCGAGACCGTGCTCGCCACGTACGTGCGCTCGCCGCAGGTCAACGTCATCGTGACCCAGCCGATCAGCACGCTCAGCCAGGTGAAGGTCGTCGGGCAGGTCGCCAAGCCGCAGGCCGTCCCGTACCGCGAGGGCATGACGGTGCTGGACGTGATCCTGCAGGTCGGCGGGCTGACGCAGTTCGCGGCGGGCAATCGGGCCCGGATCGTACGCCGCGAGAACGGCAAGGATCACTCGATCCACGTGCGCCTCGAGGCGCTGCTCAACAAGGGCGACATGAGCCAGAACTTCCCGCTCAAGTCCAACGACGTCGTGGTCGTGCCCGAGTCGGTGTTCTGAGGCGGACATGGACCCCGGCATCCGAGAATTCATCGAGCAGGCGCGTGGCTCCTGGCGGTTCCGCTGGATCGCGCTGGCGGCCGCGTGGCTCTTCGCGCTGGCCGGCTGGGCCATCATCCTGGTGCTGCCGAACTCCTACCAGGCGACGGCGCGCGTCTTCGTCGACACGCAGACCGCCCTGAGCGAGGTCGCCAAGGGCATCACGGTGGAGGGCGACGTCGAGGTTCAGATCCAGCGTGTGCGCCAAGCGCTGCTCGGCGGTCCGCAGCTGCTGCGCGTCGCGCAGGGCGCCGGGCTCGTGCCGCAGAACGTCGATCTCCGCGACGCGCAGCCGACCATGCAGAAGCTGCAGAAGGCGATCGAGATCACCGGCGGCGGCGCGCGCGCCGGCGTCTACCTGATCTCGTACAAGAACTCGAACCGCGACGTGGCGCTGCGGGTCGTCGACCAGCTGCTGCGCAGCTTCGTGCTCGGCAGCCTCGGTGGCAAGCGCGAGGGCTCGCAGCAGGCGCAGCAGTTCCTGACCGAGCAGATCAAGGACTACGAGAAGCGCCTGACCGACGCCGAGGAACGGCTGGCGGACTTCAAGAAGAAGAACGTCGCGCTGATGCCGGGGTCGCAGGGGGACTACTTCGCGAGTCTGCGTGCCGAGATGGAGGCGCTCGACAAGTCGCGCGCGGCCCTGGAGATCGCCACGAAGCGACGCGACGAGTTCGCGCGCCAGCTGCGCGGCGGCGCGCCGGCCACCGGCGGCTCGCTGGTGCCGGCGCCGGGCGTGCGCGTCGGTCCCGCGGTCGCCAATCCGGCCGACCCGGCCCAGATCGCGGGCGAGGGCGACACGGCGCGACGGATTCGGGAGACGCAGGCGCGCCTCGACGAGCTGCTGCTGCGCTTCACCGAGAACCACCCGGACGTCATCGCGCTGCGCGAGACGCTCGAGGAGCTGCGCAAGCGGCAGCAATCGGAGATCGACGCGCTGCGCAAGGGCGACGTCGGCGCGGCGGCGCGTGTCGGGCTCGATGCCAATCCCGTCTACCAGAGCCTGCAATTGCAGTACAACCAGGCGGGCGCAGATGTCGCGGCGGCGCAGGCAGAGGTGTACGACCACCAGCAGCGCGTCGAGCGGCTGCGCGGTCTCGTGAACACCGCTCCGGGCATCGAGGCGCAGTTCGCGCGCCTCAACCGCGACTACGACGTCACGCGGGCGCAGTATCAGACATTGCTGCAGCGCCTCGAGCAGACGAAGCTCGGCGAGGAAGCGCAGGAGACCGGCATCGTCCGCTTCGAGGTCATCGAGCCGCCGGGCGCGAGCTACGAGCCGGTCTCGCCCAATCGGCCGATTCTGATCGGCGTGGTGGTATTCATGGCGCTGGCGCTCGGTGCGTCCGTGGCCTACGTCCTGCACCTGTGGAGGCCGGTCGTGACCTCCGCGCGGCACCTCGCTGAGTTTACCGGGTTGGATGTGATCGGCGAGGTCGGCATGGTCTGGCTCGAGAAGTACAGGACCGCGCAGCTGCGTGGAACCCTCCTGTTCGCGGGTGCGACGTTGTCCCTGGTCGGTGCGACGGTCGCACTGATCGTGTTCCAGGCGCATGTCGTGCATCTGCTGCACGGGGGTGTGGCGTGAGCCTGATCGAGAAGGCCATCCGCAAGATGCAGGATGCCGGGCGAGCGACGCCGGGGCCGAACGGGATCCAGCCGGGCGAAACCGGTCCGGGAAGCGGGACGTTGCCGGCGGGCGAGGGCATGCGTGCAGCGGAGCCGACAGGGCCCGTCAGCGCCCAACAGGCCGCCCGTCTAACCCGTGGACTCATGCCGGTGCTGCGGCCGGGTGGGCCGGCGCTGCGGGTCAATACGCCGTCCGTGCGCGCCGCGGGCCTGCTGCCGCCGGAGCACCGGGCGCGACAGGTCAGCCAGCAGTACCGACGAATCAAGCGCCCGCTGCTCGCCAATGCCCTCGGGCAGTCCGGCGCGCCGGTCCCCGACGGCCACCTGATCATGGTCGCGAGCGCCATGCCCGGGGAGGGCAAGACCTTCACGGCGCTCAACCTGGCGCTCAGCATCGCCTCGGAGCGGGACCTGCGGGTCCTGCTGGTCGATGCCGACGTCGCCAAGCCCCAGCTGAGTCAGGTGCTCGGTGCGCGCGATGCGCCGGGCCTCCTGGACCTGCTGCGCGACGAGTCGCGAAATGTGGAGGGCGTGGTCTGCCACACGGAGATTCCCGGTCTGTCGTTCCTGCCGGCGGGTGCGCAGGCCGTGGAGGCGACTGAACTCCTGTCGAGCGCGCGGATGCGGACCGTCTGCGACGAACTGTCGCGGGCGGATCGCTCGCGGCTCGTAGTCTTTGATTCCCCGCCGCTACTGCTCTCGACCGAGTCGCACGCGCTCGCCCAGGTCATGGGCCAGGTGGTGGTCGTCGTGCGCGCCGGAACGACGCTGCGCGAGCAGGTCCAGGAAGCGGTCGGGCACGTCAACGACCGCCCGTACGTCGGACTCGTGCTCAATCAGAGCGTCGTGGTTGAACTCGGCGACTACGGCTACTACTACGGTGATGCGCCGGGTGGCCCCAGTCCCTAGCGTCCGCCGCTCGCCGCTCGTGGCGCGGTGCATCGTGTCCCGGGCGCGGGCGGCGACAGCGACCCGGGCGGCGCCATGGCTCGGGCGGCGGCCGGCGTAAATGGGGCACCTCGCCGAGATCGGTACGGTTGGCAGCGTCTTGTGCGCGCTCGCGTACGGCGCGCTCGCGCTGCTGCTCGCGACCCGCTGGCGGGCG
>JAFEDP010000136.1 GCA_018241545.1 Pseudomonadota bacterium | reverse complement strand
AGATCAGCTTCCCGGCCGAGTTCCACGCCCAGACCGCGGTCGAGGCGGCGATGGCGCTGCACGCCGAGGTCGGCGGCCGGCTCGCCGAGGTCGAGCGCGTCGTGATCGAGACGCAGGAGCCGGGCGTGCGCATCATCGACAAGACCGGGCCGCTCGCCAACCCGGCCGACCGCGACCACTGCATCCAGTACATGGTCGCGATCCCGCTGATCTTCGGGCGCCTGACGGCGGCCGACTACGAGGACGCCATCGCGCACGACCCGCGCGTCGACGCGCTGCGCGCCCGGATGGAGGTGCGCGAGAACCCGACCTTCACGAAGGAGTACTACGAGGCCGACAAGCGCCACATCGGCAACGCGGTGCAGGTGTTCTTCAAGGACGGCAGCGCGACGCGGCGCGTGCAGGTCGACTTCCCCGTCGGCCACCGCAAGCGCCGCGGCGAGGGCTACCCGCTGCTGGTCCGCAAGTTCGAGGAGTCGGTCGCGGCGCACTACCCGCCGAAGCAGACCGAGGCGATCCGCGCGCTGTTCGCGGACCCGGCGGCGCTCGATGCGCGGCCGGTGCACGAGTTCGTCGCGGCGCTGGTGCGCAACTGAGGCCCGGGCCGGCCCGCGCGGGCCGGCCGCCTCGCCCGCCATGGCAGACGATCCGCGCGCGATCCTGCTCGCCGGCCTCGGCGAGCTCGGCCTCGCAGCCGACGCCGCCCAGGTCGAGCAGCTGCTCGCGCTGACGGCGCTGGTGCGCGAGGCGAACGAGACGATGAACCTGACGGCGATCGTCGAGCCGGTGGCGATGGTACGCAAGCACCTGCTCGACAGCCTGACCGTGCAGCCGTGGCTGGCCGGCCCCTGGGTCATCGACGTCGGCACCGGCGCGGGCTTCCCGGGCCTGCCGCTCGCGATCCTGAACCCCGGGTTTCGCTTCACGCTGATCGACTCGACCGCGAAGAAGGCGCGCTTCGTCGAGCGCGCGGCCGAGACGCTCGGCCTCGGCCACGTGCGCGTGGTGTGCGAGCGCGCCGAGTCCTACGCGCCCGCCTCGCGCGCCCAGACCGTCGTGTCGCGCGCGCTCGCCACCGTCTCCGAGTTCGTGCGCGTCGCCGGCCACCTGTGCGCGCGCGACGGGCGGCTGCTCGCGATGAAGGGCCGCGACCCGGCGGCGGAGCTCGCGCCGCCGCCGCGCGGCTGGCGCGTCGCGGCGGTCGAGCGCCTCAAGGTGCCGGGCCTCGACGATGCGCGCCACCTCGTCGTGCTCACGCGCGCGGAGGCCCGGTGAGCGCGGTGCTCGAGTACCCGTTCGCAGCGCCCGAGCTCGGCGGGGCGGTGCCGCTCGCCGACGGGATCCGGTGGCTGCGCCTGCCGGTGCCGGGCGGCCTCAAGCACATCAACGTCTGGCTGCTCGAGGACGGCGACGGCTGGACGCTGGTCGACTGCGGCATGGACGTGCCGGCGGCGCGCGCCGCCTGGGACGGCCCGCTCGCGCGCGCGCTCGCCGGCCGGCCGATCCGGCGCATCGTCTGCACGCACCACCACCCCGACCACGCCGGCCTCGCCGCCTGGCTCGCGTCCCGCCACGGCGCCGAGGTCTGGATGAGCGCCACCGAGGCCGCGATCCTCGCGGCGCTGCTCGGCACCGAGAACGACCCGCGGCTCGCGCTGGCGCGCACCGAGGCCTTCGCGCGCCAGGGCCTGCCGATGAGCGAGGAGCTGCGCGCGATCACCTCGCTCGCCGGCTACCGGCGGATCGTGTCGGGCCTGCCGCCCGGGATCCGCACGCTCGCCGAGGGCGACGAGCTCAGCGCCGGCGGCGCGCGCTGGGTGGTGCGCATCGTGCGCGGCCACACCGACGGCCTCGTGCTCCTGCACGCGCCCGAGGCGGGCCTGCTGATCTCCGCCGACCAGGTGCTGCCGCGCATCACCAGCAACGTCGGCATCTACCCCGAGCGCGACGACCCCGACCCGCTGGCCTCGTTCCTGGACTCGTTCCCGGCGCTCGCGGCGCTCGAGCCGGAGCCCCTGGTGCTGCCGTCCCACGGCGACGTGTTCCGGGGGCTGCGGGCGCGCCTCGACGACCTCGCAGCGCACCACGCGGCGACGCTGGCGCAGGTGGTGGCGCTGGTGCCGGCGCCCGCGACCGCGCTGGAGGTGGCCGGGCGGCTGTTCCGGGCGGCGCTCGACCCCCTCAACCGGATGCTGGCGTTCGGCGAGACGCTGGCGCACCTCGAGCACCTCGCCCGCCGGGGCCGGCTGCGGGTCGAGGACCGCCCCGGGGAGCCGCGCCGCTACGGTCCCGCCTAGCGCCGCGGGCCCGGGGGCGGATGCTATTCTGGCCGGCCTATGAACCGGATCATCGCCGTCGCCAACCAGAAGGGCGGCGTCGGCAAGACCACCACCGCCGTCAACCTCGCCGCGTCGCTGGCCGCGACCAAGCGGCGGCTGCTGCTCGTCGACCTCGACCCGCAGGGCAACGCGACCATGGGCTGCGGCATCGACAAGGCGGGGCTCGAGCGCTCCTCGTGCGACGTGCTGCTCGGCGACTGCCCGGCGGAGGCGGCGATCCTGCGCATCGACCCGGGCGGCTTCGACCTGATCCCCGGCAACCAGGACCTGACGGCGGCCGAGGTTCGGCTGCTCGCGATGCTGGCGGGTCGCGAGCTCAAGCTCAAGCGCGCGCTCGCCCCGATCCGCGACCGCTACGACCTGATCCTGATCGACTGCCCGCCGGCGCTCAACATGCTGACCGTCAACGCGCTGGTGGCCGCGGACACGGTGCTGATCCCGATGCAGTGCGAGTACTACGCGCTCGAGGGCCTGTCGGCGCTGCTGTCGACGGTCGAGCAGATCCGCGCCAGCATCAACCCGGAGCTCCGGCTCGAGGGGATCCTGCGCACCATGCACGACCCGCGCAACAACCTCGCCAACGAGGTCAGCGCGCAGCTGATCGAGCACTTCGACGACAAGGTGTTCCGCACCATCATCCCGCGCAACGTGCGCCTCGCCGAGGCGCCCTCGTTCGGGCGCCCGGCGCTCTACCATGACAAGGAGTCGCGCGGCGCGCTCGCCTACCTCGCGCTCGCCGGCGAGATGATCCGCCGCGAGGAGGAGCCGGCCGCGGCCGGCGGCCTCGACGACGAACCGGGGAGCGACGAATGAGCGTCAAGAAGCCGGCCCTCGGCCGCGGACTGGGGGCGCTGCTCGGCGAGTCGACCGCGCGCCAGGTGACGGCGGCCGCGGTGGCCGGTCCCGAGCGGGTGGCGGGCGACGAGCTCGTCAAGCTGCCGCTCGACCTGCTGCAGCGCGGCAAGTACCAGCCGCGCACCGACATGCGCCCGGAGTCGCTGACCGAGCTCGCCGAGTCGATCAAGGCCCAGGGCATCGTCCAGCCGATCGTGGTGCGCCCGGTCGGCGCGGCCCCGGGGCCGACCGAGTCGCAGCGCTACGAGATCATCGCCGGCGAGCGCCGCTGGCGGGCCGCGCAGCTCGCCGGCCTCGCCGAGATCCCGGCGATCGTGCGCCGCGTGCCGGACGAGGCCGCGGTCGCGATGGCGCTGATCGAGAACATCCAGCGCGAGAACCTGAACCCGCTGGAGGAGGCGCGCGCGCTCGAGCGGCTGGTCACCGAGTTCGACCTGACCCACCAGGAGGCCGCCGAGGCCGTCGGCCGGTCGCGGGCGGCGGTGTCGAACCTGCTGCGCCTCTTGGAGCTCACCGACGAGGTGAAGTCGCTGCTGGCCGAGCGCGCGCTCGAGATGGGCCACGGCCGGGCGCTGCTCGGCCTCGCCAACCGCCGCCAGCAGTCGGAGATTGCGGCGTTCGTGGCCAAGAAGGGCCTGTCGGTGCGCGAGACCGAGGCCCTCGTGCGGCGCCTGTCGCAGCCGCCGCGCGGCCAGCGCGAGGCGGAGCCGGGCTCGGATGCCGACGTGCGCCGCCTCGAGACCGAGCTCGGCGAGAAGCTCGGCGCCAAGGTCGCCTTTCGCCAGGGCGCCAACGGCCGCGGGCAGCTGATCATCAGCTACTCGAGCCTCGAGGAGCTCGAGGGGATCCTGGCCCACATCCGCTGAGCCGCCGCGGTCCATAAAATGTAAATACGGACGGCTACTTACGCCGTCAGTCGGCCGCCGCGGCGTTGTTGAAGCACTGCAAAAAGATCCCTATAATGCCGCCGCTTTTGGGGATGCCTTCGCGCGTCCCGTCGCCTGAGCGGCCACTTCGCGCGTCCTCCGAGGCGCCCCGAAGTGGCTTTTTTGCGCGCGATTGAGTCCCTGTTCCACGGAGCCTCGAGCGAGAGCCGCGGATGTCCGTCACGGGGAGTCACCGGGAGCGTGGGCGTCGCCTCGTGCTGCGCTACGCCGCGCTGCAGATGGGTGCCGCCCTGCCGGTCGTGCTGGCGGCGCTCGTGCTCTCTGGCGCGGCGGCGGCGAAGGCGGCGCTCGTGGGTGGCCTCGTCGTCGCGGTTGGCAACGTGGTGTTCGGCTGGACGCTGTTCCAGCCGGGGATCGCGCCGGTGCAGCGCTACGCGCGGGCGCTGTACGCGGGCGAGGTGCTGAAGTGGCTGTGGGTGGCGGGAGCGCTGTGGGGCGCGTTCGCGGTGGCGCATCTGCGGCCGCTGCCGCTCCTCGCCGGGCTGCTGGCGGCGCAGGCGGGATTCTGGGTCGGGATCGCTGTGATCCGCGACTAGGGAGACGGGGTGAGGACGATGGCGGCTGAAGGCCCGGAGAACATGACGGGGTACATCTCCCACCACCTGGTGCACCTCAGCACCGGCGAGGGCTTCCGGGCGCTGCATCTCGACAGCATCTTCTTCAAGCTGGTCCTCGCCCTGTTCTTCATCGTCCTCTTCATCGGCGTCGCGCGCCGCGCGACCTCGGGTGTGCCCGGCAAGCTGCAGTGCGCGATCGAGATGCTGGTCGAGTGGGTCGACGGGCTCGTCAAGGAGACCTTCCACGGCCGCAGCCAGCTGATCGCGCCGCTCGCGCTCACCGTGTTCTGCCTGACGTTCCTGATGAACTTCATGGACATGCTGCCGGTCGACCTGCTGCCGGCGGCCGCGCACCACGTCGGCATCGAGCACCTGCGCGTCGTGCCGACCGCCGACCTCAGCACCACCTTCGGCATGGCGATCTGCGTATTCCTGCTGATCCAGTACTACGGGATCAAGCACAAGGGCCTGGGCGGGTTCCTGACCGAGTTCGTGACCGTGCCGTTCCACGCCGACGGCATCGTCGCCAAGATCCTGCTCGCGCCCGCCAACCTGCTGCTGCGGCTGATCGAGGAGGGCGTGCGGCCGGTGAGCCTGAGCCTGCGACTGTTCGGGAACATGTACGCCGGCGAGCTCATCTTCATCCTGATCGCCTGCATGACGCTCGGCGCCTCGCTCGGCTCCGGGCTCACCTACGTGATGGGGCCGCTGCAGCTGATCGCCGGCTTCGTGTGGACGGGGTTCCACGTGCTGATCATCACGCTGCAGGCGTTCATCTTCATGATGCTGACCGTCGTCTACCTGAGCATGGCGGCCGAACACCACTGACCGTCCGGATCCTTCGTTCCAGTCGATTTCCTGCATTCACGGAGAAGACCATGGCTATCGAGAACATTACCCAAGTCGCCGAAGTGATGAGCAACACCCTCATCGCCGCCGGCCTCCTGATCGGCCTCGGCGCGCTCGGCACGGCGATCGGCTTCGCGCTGCTCGGCGGCAAGTTCCTCGAGGGCGCCGCGCGCCAGCCGGAGCTCGCGCCGATGCTGATGACGCGCATGTTCATCGTCGCCGGCCTGCTCGACGCGGTGCCGATCATCGGCGTCGCGATCGCGCTGCTGCTCATCTTCTCGAACCCGTTCCTCTCGGCGCTCGGCGTCAAGTAAGCGCGGCGGCACGCCGCGGGCACGGGCCCGCCCGGCGCGCCGCGGCCCGGGAAGACAGGGGCAAGAGCACATGAGCATCACGATCACGCTGATCATTCAGGGCTTCGCGCTGTTCCTGGTGGCGTGGCTCGTCATGAAGCTGGGCTGGCCGTCCATCATCGGCGCCATCGAGGAGCGCCAGAAGCGGATCGCCGACGGCCTCGCGGCGGCGGACCGCGGCCAGAAGGACCTGGACGATGCCAAGGCGCAGGCGCTCGAGATCGTCCGCGAGGCGCGCACCAAGGCCGCGCAGATCGTCGAGCAGGCGAACCGCCGCGGCAACGAGGTCGTCGAGGAGGCGCGCGGCACGGCCGTCGCCGAGGGCGAGCGGCTGATCGCGGTGGCCCGCGACGAGATCGCGACCCAGACCTCGCGCGCCCGCGGCGAGCTGCGCAACGAGGTCGCGCACCTCGCGCTGGCCGGCGCCTCGCAGCTGCTGCAGCGCGAGATCGACCCCAAGGCGCACGCGCAGCTCCTCGAGGAGCTGGCGACGCGGATCGCGGCAACGCGCTGACGGAGAGCCCATGGCCGAGAAAGCCACGATCGCGAGACCCTACGCACGCGCCGCGTTCGAGCACGCGCGCGAGCGCGGCGCGCTCGCCGACTGGTCGCGCCTGCTGGCCGCGGGCGCGGCGGTCGCCGCGACGCCCGGCGCCGAGGCGCTGTTCGGCAACCCGCGCATCGCGGCCGGCCAGCTGGTCGAGCTGATCGCGGGCGTCGCGGCCGAGGGCGGCGCCCCCGTCGGGCCCGACGCGCGCAACTTCCTGAGCGTGCTGGCACACGAGCACCGGCTCGGGTTCCTGCCGGAGATCGCCGCGCAGTTCGAGGCGCGCCGCGCCGAGGTCGAGAACACCATCGACGTCGAGGTCACGACGGCGATGGCGCTGACCGCCGAGCAGAAGGCCCGCCTCGCCGGCGCGCTCGAGCAGCGCTTCGGGCGGCGCGTGCGCCTCGAGGAGCGCGTCGACGCGGCCCTGGTCGGCGGCGCGGTGGTGCGGTCCGGCGACCTCGTGATCGACGGGTCCCTGCAGGGGCGCCTGGCGCGCCTCGAGCAGCAGATTTCACAGGCTTGAGCGCGCTGCGGCGCGCGGCCGACAAGGCTTAGAAGGAAAGCAGCATGTCCATCAAGGCTTCCGAGATCAGCGATCTCATCAAGGCCCGCATCTCGCAGTTCGAGTCGGCCGCCGAGGCGAGCAACGTCGGCACGGTGGTCAGCGTCACCGACGGCATCGTGCGCATCCACGGCCTCGCCGACGTCCGCTACGGCGAGATGATCGAGTTCCCGGGCAACACCTTCGGCCTCGCGCTCAACCTCGAGCAGGACTCGGTCGGCGCGGTGGTGCTCGGCGACTACGAGCACATCACCGAGGGCAACGCCGTCAAGACCACCGGCCGCATCCTCGAGGTGCCGACCGGCCCGGAGCTGCTCGGCCGCGTCGTCGACGCGCTCGGCAACCCGATCGACGGCAAGGGCCCGCTGAAGGCCTCGCGGCGCTCGCCGATCGAGCGCGTGGCGCCGGGCGTCATCAACCGCCAGAGCGTGTCGCAGCCGGTGCAGACCGGCCTCAAGGCCATCGACTCGATGGTGCCGATCGGCCGCGGCCAGCGCGAGCTGATCATCGGCGACCGCCAGACCGGCAAGACGGCGGTGGCGATCGATACCATCATCAACCAGAAGGGCACCGGCGTTAAGTGCATCT
>JAFEDP010000135.1 GCA_018241545.1 Pseudomonadota bacterium | reverse complement strand
CCGACACCCGGAATCCCGGATGAAACTCGCGGGTGACCGCGAGGCCGCCGACGGCGGCATCCGCCTCGGCCACGAGCACCGAGCGGCCAGCCCGGGCCAAGAGCGTCGCGCACACGAGGCCGTTGTGGCCGGCGCCGATGACGATCGCGTCGTAGCGGGTGCGCGCGGCGCTCATGGACGGCCCGCACGGCCAAGGTCGGCGAGTACGCGCCGGGCCGCGTTCGCGCCGGGTGCGCCCATGACCCCGCCGCCGGGGTGCGTGGACGAACCGGACAGGTACAGGCCGCGCACCGGCGTGCGGTACTGCGCGTAGCCGGGGACCGGCCGGTTGAAGAGCAGCTGGTCCATCGTCAGCTCGCCCTGGAAGATGTTGCCCTCGGTGAGGCCGACCTCCTGCTCAATGTCCCACGGGGTGCGGACCTCGGCGTGCAGGATCAGGTGCTTGAAGTCGGGGCTGTGGCGCGCGATCGCATCGATCACCGTGTCGCCGAACGCCTGGCGCCGGGCGTCGGTCCACGGCCCGTCGGCGAGCTCGTACGGGCAGTACTGCACGAACACCGACATGTAGTGCTTGCCGTCCGGTGCCATCGTCGGGTCGATCTGCGACGGGATCAGCATGTCGACGTAGGGCGTCGCCGACCAGCGGCCCTCCTTCCAGTCGTCGTAGGCGCGCTCCATCATCGCGATCGTGTCGGTGATGTGCAGGTCGCCGCGCAGGCACGGGGCGCCGGCCGGGATCGACGGGAACGTCGGCAGGCCGTCGAGTGCGATGTTGAGCTTGCCCGAGGAGCCGCGGATCTTGAAGCGCCGCACGGCCTGCAGGAACTCCTCCGGCAGGTGCTCCGGTGCGACCGTCTTGAGGAACGTGCGCTTGACGTCGAGGTTGGAGATGACGGTGGATGCGGCGAGTTCCTCGCCGCTGGCGAGCGCGACGCCGCAGGCGCGGCCGTGCCGCACCAGGATCTGCTCGACCGGCGCCGCGACGCGCACCTCGCCGCCGCTGGCGCGCAGCGAGCTCGTCAGCGCGGCCGTGATCGCGCCCATGCCGCCCCGCGCGAACCCCCAGGCGCCGACGGTCTCGTCGATGTCGCCCATGTAGTGGTGCAGCAGCACGTAGGCGCTGCCCGGCGAGCGCGGGCCGAGCGCGGTACCGATGATCGAGCTGCCGGAGAAGTGCGCCTTGACGATCTCGCTCTCGAAGTACTCATCGAGGAAGTCGGCCGCGCTCATGGTCCAGAAGCGGATCGTGTCGTACATCCGCTCCTCACCGACCCGGTGCAGGCGCTGCCCGAGGTACAGCAGCTCCATCAGGTCGCGCGGTCGGAACGAGGTGGGGTCCGGCGGCTCGCGCATCAGCAGCGGCTTGATGAACTTGCACTGGCGGATGATGTCGCGCGCGAAGCGGTGGTAGGCCTCGGCGTCGCGCTTGGAGTGGCGCGCGATCTCGCGCCGGAAGGCATCGGGGTTGTCGTAGAGCGCGAGGTGGTCGCCGTCGCGCATCATCGTGCAGCCGCCGTCGTAGGGGATGATCTGCAGCCCGTACCGGGGCAGCTCGAGCGTGCGCATGATCTCGGGCCTCAGCAGGCTGCACACGTACGAGCAGTTCGAGTAGGTGAAGTCCTGGTACAGGCGGCGGCTGACCGCGGCGCCACCGATGTAGTCGTTGCGCTCGAGCACCAGCACGTCGAGCCCGGCGCGCGCCAGGTAGCACGCCGCGACCAGCCCGTTGTGGCCGGCGCCCACGACGATGACGTCGTGCCGCTTGCGGGGCGCGGTCATGCGGCGGGCTTCGCCGCGCTCAGGCGCGCACCTTCTCCGCGGCGCGCGAGCGCAGCGTCGCGTCGACGGCGACCTCGAAGCCGCGCAGCGTGTCCGCGAGGCATGAATCGTCGTGGGCGGCCGAAATGAACCACGGCTCGCGCGAGTCCGGCTCGCACAGCACGCCCTCGTCGTGCAGCACCTGCGCCATGGCGTCGTAGAAGGCGTAGTCGCTGCCCTTCCAGTCGCGATAGTTGCGCGGCGGCTTGGCGTCGAAGTACAGGCCGAACATCGACGGGTGGCCGACGAAGCTGTGGGCGATGCCGCGCGCACCGAGCACCTGCGCCATGCCCTTCATCAGGCGGCTGCCGTAGTCGGCGACGCGCTCGAGCGCATCGGTCTCGTCGAGGATCTGCAGGCACTTCTCCGCCGCCGCCAGCGACACCGAGTGCGCCGTGTAGGTGCCGCCGTGCGCCACGCCCTTGCCGAGCTTGCGCATGATGTCCTCGCGGCCGGCCAGGACCGAGATCGGGTAGCCGTTGGCGACGGCCTTGGCGAAGGTCGTGAGATCGGGCCGGACGCCGTACAGCGACTGTACGCCGCCGCGCGCGACGCGAAAGCCGGTCTTGACCTCGTCGATCAGCAGCAGCACGCCGTACCGGTCGCACAGCTCGCGCGCGGCGCGCAGGAACTCGGGCTCGGCGGCAATGCCGAGGCAGTTGCCCATGATCGGCTCGATCAGCAGGCACGCCACCTTGCCGGCGGTGCGCTTGAACGTGTCCTCGAGGCGATTGGCGTCGTTGGCCTGCACGAAGTGCGCGTAGCCGCGCACGCCGAGCGGGACGCCCTGGCTGTAGGGGTGCACCTCGGGCTCGCCCTGCTGCGACCACTTCTCCATCGGCGTGTACCACATGGCCGCGTCGAACAGCCCGTGGTAGCTGCCCTCGAGGATCAGGTAGTCGTCGCGGCCGGTGTAGGCGCGCGCCAGCCTGAGGCCCGCCATTACCGCCTCGGTGCCCGAGTTCGAGAACCGCACGAGCTCCGCGGCCGGCACCATCTTCGCGATGCGCTCGGCGACCCGCAGCTCGCGCTCGGTCGACAGCGCGAACACGCCGCCCACCTCCATGCCCTCGCGGGCCGCGGCGTCGACCTCCGGGTGCGCGTAGCCGAGGATCGCGGGCCCGTAGCCGAGGCGGTAGTCGACGTAGCGGTTGCCGTCGAGGTCGGTGATGCGCGCGCCGCGCCCTTCCTTCACGTAGATCGTCCGCCCCTCGCCCCAGAAGCGGAAGTTCGAGGCGACCCCGAGCGGCAGGCGCGTGACGGCCTTCTGCCAGTGGGCATTGCTCTTGGTGAGGTTGCGAGGCATGGCGCGTCCCCCGTCGCGGCTGGCTCCGAGCAGACGCTAGCAAACGGGCGTCAGATCGTCCACGAAATTTGTATAACCATACAAATCCCCTGCGCATCGCGGCGCACCAATTTCCGTGGCTCGCCTAGGCGAGCGCGTGCGGGCTGTTAGTCGCCTTTAAAGTACTGAAAAAACATAGAATAATGGCGTTGACAGGCGGCAACCATCTGAGCGCGACGGCATTGCCGACCGACCCGTTGCCGGGTTAGATTGAACGTGCATATAAGCGATCTCGGCGGCACGCAGAGGGGGCAGTCCGATGGCCAGTGTTCCCGCATTCGACCGGCCGACGCGCGGGTCGGGTGGTCTACGGCGCGCCCTGCCAGCCTGGGTCTACCAGCACGCCGAGCTGCACCGGCTGGAACTCGAGCGCATCCTGCGGCCGAGCTGGCAGATCGGTTGCCACGTCAGCTCCATCCCGCGGCCCGGCGACTTCGTCACCTTCGACCTGGGTCCCGACAGCATCGTGGTGCTGCGTGATCGCGACGGCGCCGTGCGCGCGTTCCACAACGTGTGCCGCCACCGGGGTGCGCGGCTGCTCGACGGCAGCGGCCACTGCGCCGGCACGGTCGTGTGTCCCTACCACGGCTGGTCCTACGGCTATGACGGTCGCCTGATCGGCGTGCCGTCCAGGGACAGCTTCCCCGCGCTCGACCGCGCCGAGCACGGGCTCAAGCCCGTGCGCACCGAGGTGTTGCTCGGCTTCGTGTTCGTCTGTCTCGCCGGCGATCCGCCGCCGGTGCGCGACCAGTGGGCGCCATTCCTCGCCGAGCTCGCGCCGTACCGCTTCGAGGAGATGGTGCCGCTGACCCCGGTCTCCTACGAGGAGTGGGACGTCGACTGGAAGGTCGCGATGGACAACTACCTCGAGTCCTACCACGTGCCGGTCGGCCACCCGGGCCTCAACCGCATGTTCACGCCGGACTACGACGACCAGCGTGGCGCGCCGGGCATCGCCCGCGGCAACAGCTGGCTGCGCGAGCAGCCCTCGCCGCGGCTCAGCGAGCGCTGCTACCAGCGCCTCGTCGGCACGACCGTCGAGCACCTGCCGCAGGACTACCGGCGGGTGTGGCGCTTCTACAGCATGCTGCCGAACCTGGGCGTCGACGTGTACCCTGAGCTCATGGACTTCTTCCAGGTCCTGCCGCGGAGTCCCGGCAAGTGCGTGATCCGCTATGCGATCTTCGGGCTGCCGGACGAGCGGCCGGCCATGCACCTGCTGCGCCGGCTCAGCAACCGCATCAACGCCGCGGTCAACGAGGAGGACCGGCGCCTGTGCGAGCGGGTGCAGCGCGGGCTCGCGAGCCCGAGCTACACGCCCGGGCCCTTGTCGGACATCGAGACCTGGATGACCGAGTTCCACGACCTCCTCGAGCGCCACATCCCCGAGGTGCGGTTGCCGTCGCCGCCGGCGCGGTTCGCCTGATCCTTCGCCGCGAGGACCCCCGATGAGCGCAGACCCGAGCGACGACCCGACCGCCGGCGGCTTCAACGCCCTCAGGCGCCTCGAGCGCACGCTGCCGAGCGAGTGGTACTTCGACGCCGCGCAGTACCGGCGCGAGCTCGAGGCGATCTGGTACCGCGAGTGGGTGTATCTGTGCCGTGCGGAGACGCTGCCGGAGCCACGGAGCTTTCGGACCTTCACGGTCGGGACCCAGCCGGTCGTGCTGGTGCGCGACGAGCAGGGCGAGCTGCGGGCGTTCTACAACACCTGCCGTCATCGCGGGGCGACGCTGTGTGCGGCGGCCGAGGGGCGGCTGCCGGCCAACGCGATCACCTGCCCCTACCACGCCTGGAGCTACCGCCTGACGGGCGAGCTCGCGCGCGTGCCGACCCACGGGCGTCGCCACTTCCTGCCGGAGGGCGAGGCCTCGCTGTACCCGGTCGCGGTGCACGTGTGGCGCGGCTTCGTCTACGTCAACCTGGGCGGCGCCGCGGGCGCCGGCGCCTTCGACGACCATTTCAACGCCAACACCGCGCAGTTCGCGAACTGGCCGCTCGAGGGCCTCGTGATCGGGCGGCAGCTGACCCAGCGCCTCGCCTGCAACTGGAAGGTGTTCTGGGAGAACTACAACGAGTGCCTGCACTGCCCGGGCGTGCACCCCAACCTGTCGAGCCTGGTGCCGATCTACCGTCGCGGCATCATGGAGGAGCGCGACGACCCGGCCTGGGAGGCGCATGCCGGCAGCGACGACCCGGCCCACAGGGGCGGCCTGCGGCCCGGCGCGGCCACCTGGTCGGTCGATGGTCGCTCGCTCGGCCACGAGTTCGCGGGTCTCAGCGACGCCGAGCGACGCGCCGGCTACTATTTCATGACGAGCCTGCCGTCACACTACGTGGTGCTGCACGTCGACCACGTGCGCTCGACGCGGCTGCTGCCGCTTGGTCCCGAGCTCACCGAGCTCAGCGTCGAGTGGCTGTTCCCGCGCGAGACGCTGGCCGACCCGACGGTCGACATCGGCCGCGCCTGCGACTTCTCGGCCGAGGTGCTCGCCGAGGACGGCGCGGTCTGCGAGCTCACCCAGCGCGGCCTGCACGCCCGGCCGCACGAGCGCGGCTACCTCATGCCGGAGGAGTACGACGTGTACCGCTTCCAGCAGTGGGTGCGCGCGGCGCTCGCGCGGCCCGCCTGAACCCTCAGCCGAGGTGCACCCAGGCCGACTTGGTCTGGGTGTAGGACAGCAGGCTCTCGAGACACTTGTCGCGGCCCTGGCCGGACTGCTTGTAGCCGCCGAAGGGCTGCGTCATGTCGCCGTGGTCGAAGCAGTTGACCCAGATCACGCCGGCCTCGAGGTCGCGGACCGCCGTGTGCGCGGTCCTGAGGTCGCGCGTCCAGATCGACGCCGCGAGTCCGTAGATCGAGTCGTTGGCGATTCGGATCGCCTCCTCGAGGCCGTTGACGGTGATGGCCGCGGCCACCGGCCCGAAGATCTCCTCGCGCGCGATCGTCATGCGGTTGTCGACGCCGGAGAACAGCGTGGGGTTCACGTAGCTGCCCGGCAGCGCAGGCGCGTCGCCGCCGAACTCGACCCGGGCGCCGTCCTTGCGGCCGCGCTCGATGTACGAGACGACCCGCGCGCGGTGGCCCGCGGTGACGAGCGGCCCGAGGTTGGTGGAAGGATCCAGCGGGTCGCCGGGGCGGTAGGCGTCGCGGCCGAGCTCGACGAAGCGGGCGACGAAGGCCTCGGCGATCGGCTTGTCGACCAGCAGGCGCGAGCCGGCGTTGCAGACCTCGCCCATGTTGCCGAAGATGCCGCTGATCGCGTAGTTGACGGCGCGATCGAGGTCCTCGAGGTCGGCCAGGAAGATCTGCGGCGACTTGCCGCCGCACTCGAGGCTGACGCGCTTCAAGTTCGACTGCCCGGCGTACACCAGCATCATCTTGCCGACC
This sequence comes from Pseudomonadota bacterium, assembly GCA_018241545.1. GTDB lineage: Bacteria > Pseudomonadota > Gammaproteobacteria > Steroidobacterales > Steroidobacteraceae > CAIKZZ01. Next base: position 1,065 of record JAFEDP010000135.1, on the reverse strand, counting down.
TCGGTGGAGCCGGTGAAGGCGATCTTGTTGACGTCGCCGTGCAGCGCCAGCGGCTTGCCGGTCGCCTCGCCGTGGCCGTTGACGACGTTGAACACGCCGGGCGGGCCGCCGGCCTCGATGAACAGCTCCGCCATCAGCAGCGCCGACAGCGGCGACTGCTCGGCGGGCTTGAGCACGACCGAGTTGCCGGCGGCGAGCGCCGGCGCGACCTTCCACGATGCCATCAGCAGCGGGTAGTTCCACGGCACGATGCAGCCGACCACGCCGAGGGGCTCGCGCAGGATGTAGTGGAAGGCGTCGCTGGCGGTGGCGGTGACGGCGCCGTCGACCTTGTCGCACAGCTCGGCGAAGTAGGTGAAGGTCTGGACCGCGGATGGCACGTCGATGGCCAGCATGTCGCGGATCGGCTTGCCCATCGTCAGCGTGTCGAGCAGCGCGAAGCGCTCGGCGTTCGCGCCGATCAGCTGCGCGTAGCGGCTCAGCACCGCGAGGCGGTCGCGCGGTGCCATGCGGCGCCAGACGCCGCTCGCGAACGCCCGGCGTCCCGAGGCGACCGCGCGGTCGATATCCGCGGCCGTCCCGGCTGCGACCTCGCACAACGGCGCGAGGGTCGCCGGGTTGACCACCGTGAAGCGGCCGCCGCCGCGCGCGTCGACGTGCGCGCCGTCGATGAAGTGTCCGGTGGCGTACTTCAGGGCCGCGGCGCGGGCGTGCCAGTCGCGGGTCGTGAGCTCGGTCGTCATGGGGCGTCTCCAGGGTCGCGGTCGCCGCCTGGGAGCAGGCGGGCGATCGATTGGCGGAAGTCGGCGAGGGCCGGCGGCGCCGCCGCGGTCGCGGCGCCGTCGCAGCCCGGCGATTCTAGGCCACGCTGCACGGACTCGGCGAGCGCGAGCTCGGCCGACCGGCGCCGCGTGGCGATGCGTCGTGCGAGGAATGCGGCGGCGCGCCCCGTCCGCTCGCCGGTAGAGCGCGGGTAGTGCACCTCGCGCAGCCGGGCGCGACCCGCCGCCTGCGGCAGGAGCTGCAGCACCGTGAGGCCCGCCGCGTCCCATTCGAGCCGCTGGT
>JAFEDP010000134.1 GCA_018241545.1 Pseudomonadota bacterium | reverse complement strand
GAGATCGGGCGCATCGAGCGCAGCGGCGACGTGCCCGGGATGGCGCGCCACAGCCGCGCGCCCAGCCTGGCGCCGCAGGCCGAGCAGGTCGTGCAGTTCCGGCTCGACCTGGCGCGCCCGAACAAGATGCGCCTCGACCTCACCTTCCAGGGCGCCACCGCGATCCAGGCCTTCGACGGCAAGGAAGGCTACACGGTGCAGCCGAGCCCCCGGGGTGCCGTGGCGCGGCCGTTCTCGCCGGCGCAGCTGCGCGCCGCGCAGGCGCAGCTCGATCTCGAGGGGCCGCTGCTCGCGGCCGCGGAGCACGGCACGGCGGTGACGCTGGATGGCATCGACACCGTCCGCGGCCGTCCGGCGTACCGGCTCAGGCTCGCGCTGCAGGACGGGGTCACGCGGCACGTCTGGGTCGACGCGCAGAGCTTCCTCGACGTCAAGATCGATGGCGAGCGCCAGATCGGCGAGCGCATCTGGCCCGTCGAGACCTTCTTCGGCGAGTTCCGGCCGGTCGGGAAGGTCGTGGTCCCGCACCTGACCGAGACCGCGGTCGCCGGGGTCAATACCATGGAGCGGATGCGCGTCGTCAAGGTCGTGCTGAACCGTCCGCTAGAGGATTCGCGCTTCACGCTGCCGAAGGCCCCGACGCCGGAGCCCGCCACGCCGCACACCGGGCCGCAATCGCCGTAAGATGCCGGCCGGTCGGCGCGCGGTGCGCCGGGCGCACCCGCGCGGATGCGCGTCCTGGAGGCCTGCGTGAAGCCCCGTTACGACTGCTCGAAGTGCCCCGGCTACTGCTGCGCCTACGACCGGATCCCGATCAGCGACTTCGACCTCGCGCGGCTCGCGCGCCACTTCGACATCCCGGTCGCGACCGCGCGGCGCCGCTTCACCTACGCGCACGTGCACGACGGCGAGCGCGAGCAGCTGCTGCGCCACCACAAGGACCACGTCTACCGCTCGGTGTGCCGCTTCTTCGACCGCAAGGCGCGGCGCTGCACCGTGTACGCGGCGCGGCCGAACGTCTGCCGGCGCTACCCGTCGGGCGCCCGCTGCGGCTACTACGAGTTCCTGACGTTCGAGCGCGAGCAGCAGGGCGACGAGGACTTCGTGCCCTCGGCCTGAGCGGGCGTCAGGGCGCGGGCGACCGTCCGCCGCCGAGCTGGATCACCGGCGCCGCCGGGCTCTCCGACAGCAGCACCGTCATCATGTTGATCACGAGCTGCGCCCGTTCGGCCGGGGCCAGCGCGCCGATGTGCTCGGCCTCCATGCGGCCGAGCGCCCCGGAGATCATGCCGAGCGCGCCCTCGACCATGCGCTCGCGCGCGTGCACCACCGCCTCGGCCTGCTGGCGGCGCAGCATCACGTGCGCGATCTCCGGTGCGTACGCGAGGTGCGTGATGCGCGCATCGTCCACCTCGACGCCGGCGACCTCCAGGTGCTGGCGCAGCGTCGCGGTGAGCTTCCTGGAGATGTCGGCGAAGTGGCCGCGCAGGCTGACCTCGCCGGGCGAGAGCGACTCGTAGGGATGGCTGCCGGCGACCTCGCGCAGCGCCATCTCGCTCTGGATGTGGACGTAGCTCTCGAACTGGTCGACGTCGAACACCGCCTGCCCGGTGTCGCCGACGTACCAGGTGATCACGGCCGCGATCTCGATGGGGTTGCCGCGCTGGTCGTTGACCTTGAGCGTCGGGGTCGCGAAGTTGCGCACCCGCAGCGACAGCTTGCGGCGCGTGCACAGCGGGTTGACCCAGAAGAAGCCGTCGCGGCGCACGGTGCCGGCGTATTCGCCGAAGAACACCAGCACCGCCGCCTGGTTGGGCTCGAGCGTGAAGAGTCCCGCGGCCAGCAGCGCCGCGAGCAGCAGCAGGCCCGCCGCCGGCGCCTCGCCGCGCACGACGAGCCCGAGCCCCGCGGTGGCCAGCAGCAGTGCGAACCCGAGCATCAGCCAGCCGCTCACGGGCCGCTCGCGCACGCGCTCCTCGGTCGGGGGGTGGCTGCGCTCGGGGTGGTTCATCCGCGTGCTCCGCGTGGCGGCGCGCCGCTCACGCGGGCGGCTTGCGCACGTAGCCGATGCCGTCGAGGCGCTTGAGGTAGCGCGCCCACTTCTCCTCGTGGGTCGCGCCGAGCTCGCGCAGGTAGGCCCAGGTGTAGAGCCCGGTGTCGTGCCCGTCGTCGAACACGAGGCGCACCGCGTACTGGCCGACCGGCTCGATGCGCTCGACGAGGACGTTCTCCTTGGCGATCTGCAGGACGTCCTGCCCGGGGCCGTGGCCCTGGACCTCGGCGGACGGCGAGTGCGCGCGCAGGTACTCGAACGACAGCGCGTAGCGCGTGCCGTCCGCGAAGGCGACCTCCACCAGCCGCGAGCGCCGTCGCAGCCGGATCTCGGTCGGCGGGCTGTCGCCAGTTGGAGTCAGTTGCGGCGTGGGCGATGGCATGGAAATGTGGTGTGGACCGCGACATCCGGCATGGCCGGCCGGCAAAATACTACCACTCGGCCGCCCCGGCCTGAGGTCCGAGACGATGACCACGACCCTACGCAAGACCGCCACCCTGCTGCTTGCGCTGCTGCCGCTGCTCGGTCAGGCGCCGGTCGCGCATGCCGCGGACGAGCCTGACGAGGACGAGCCCGAGGAGCACGCGGACGCGCCGTGGTCGCTGGCGCTCGCGACGCTGGTCGACCAGGCCAGCACGCGGGGGCTCAACGTGCAGGTGGGGCGCGACGTCGGCGCGGCCAACACGGTGCAGTTCGTCGCCGACTCGACCGACTACACCTCGATCAACCAGGCGGGCTTCAAGTCCCAGGGTGTCGAGCTCGGACTCCTGCACGAATTCGAGCGCTTCGACGTCAAGGGCGCGGTGGCGCGCTGGCAGGACACCGACATCCTGACCGCCAAGGAGCTCAAGCTCGACGGCGACCTGCACTTCGACCCCTGGTCGGTCGGGCTTCGCACCGGCTACCGGCGCGCGAACTTCGACCCGTTCACCTCGAAGGTCCCCGTGACGCTGAAGAACGGCACGACGATCGATGCGGCCACGCGCTCGACCTGCTCGCTCGACAACACGGCGCTCGGCCTCGACGGGCGCTACGAGGGCGACATCTGGGGCTTCTACGCGACTGCGATGAACTACCAGTACAAGGACGCCAGCTGCCGCTTCCTCCTGTCCGGCGCGGCGGTGCGCGCGGGCGCGACGCGCGCCGAGCTGAGCGCCCTGTCGGGCGGCGTGCTCGACCGCCTGACCGCGGTCGCGACGCGCCGCATCGGCCGCGACCAGACGCTGCTCGATTCGAGCCTCGACGCCGGCACGAGCTGGAAGCACGACGACCTGATCGTCAGCCTCGACTACTCGCGCCAGAAGGACTACCTGGTCGGCGCCATCTCGAACACGTACTCCGTGACCGGCACGGCCGACCTCGGCGATCACGCCGGCGTCGACTGCACGCTCGGCATCACGCGCGGTGCCGGCGTCTCGCAGGGGGCGTTCGTGGGCTTCGGCGTGCGCGCCCGCTTCTAGGCGGGCCGCTACAGGATGTAGCGCGACAGGTCCTGGTCGCGCGCCAGCGCGCCGAGCGTGCGCTCCACGTAGCCGGCGTCAATGAGCATGCGCAGGCCGCTGCGGTCGGCGGCCTCGAAGGAGATGCCGTCCAGCAGCCGCTCCATCACCGTGTGCAGCCGGCGCGCGCCGATGTTCTCGGTCCTCTCGTTGACGTCGAAGGCGACCGCGGCGAGGCGCTGCACGCCGTCGGGCGCGAACTCGACGCTGACCCCCTCGGTCGCGAGCAGCGCCTGGTACTGGCGGCACAGCGAGGCGTCGGGCTCGGTCAGGATGCGCACGAAGTCCTCGACCTTCAGCGAGTCGAGCTCGACGCGGATCGGGAAGCGGCCCTGCAGCTCCGGGATCAGGTCCGAGGGCTTGGACATGTGGAACGCGCCGCTCGCGATGAACAGCATGTGGTCGGTGCGCACCATGCCGTACTTGGTGCTGACGGTGGAGCCCTCGACGAGCGGCAGCAGGTCGCGCTGCACGCCCTCGCGCGACACGTCGGCGCCGTGCGTCTCGCCGCGGCGGGCGATCTTGTCGATCTCGTCGATGAACACGATGCCGTTCTGCTCCGCGTTCTCGACCGCACGCCGCTTGAGCTCCTCCTCGTCGACCAGCTTGCCGGCCTCCTCGTCGGTCAGCAGCCTCAGCGCCTCGCGCACCTTGAGCTTGCGCGGCCGGCCGCGGCCGCCGCCCATGTTCTGGAACAGCGACGAGAGCTGCTGCGACATCTCCTCGAGCCCGGGCGGCGCCAGGATGTCGACGCCGCCGGCCGGGGCGCGCAGCTCGATCTCGACCTCGCGCTCGTCGAGCGCGCCCTCGCGCAGCATCTTGCGGAACTTCTGCCGCGTGTCCTGCTCGCGCGCGTCGTCGCCGCCCCCGGCGAAGCCGACCGAGCGCGGGCGCGGCAGCAGCGCGTCCAGCAGCCGCTCCTCGGCGGCGTCGGCGGCGCGGTGGCGCACCTTGCCGACCTCCTCCTCGCGCGTCTGCTTGACGGCGATGTCCACCAGGTCCTTGACGATCGAGTCGACCTCGCGGCCGACGTAGCCGACCTCGGTGAACTTGGTCGCCTCGACCTTGATGAACGGCGCGCGCGCGAGGCGCGCGAGGCGGCGCGCGATCTCGGTCTTGCCGACCCCGGTCGGGCCGATCATCAGGATGTTCTTGGGCGTGATCTCGGCGCGCAGGGCCGGATCCACCTGCATCCGCCGCCAGCGGTTGCGCAGCGCGATCGCGACCGCGCGCTTGGCGGCCGACTGGCCGACGATGTGCTTGTCCAGCTCCTGGACGATCTCGCGCGGGGTCATCTGCGACATGCGGGGACCTACGGGGCGGGCAGCTCTTCGATCGTCAGGTTCGAGTTCGTGTAGATGCAGATGTCGGCGGCGATGCCGAGCGCGCGCTCGACGATGCTGCGCGCATCGAGCGAGGTGTTCTCGAGCAGCGCGCGCGCCGCCGCCTGGGCGTAGGGCCCGCCGGAGCCGACCGCCATCAGGTCCTGGTCGGGCTCGATGACGTCGCCGTTGCCGGAGATCACCAGCGAGCTCTTCTGGTCGGCGACGCACAGCAGCGCCTCGAGGCGCCGGAGGCTCCGGTCGGTGCGCCAGTCCTTGGCGAGCTCCACGGCGGCGCGCGCGAGGTTGCCGTACTTCTCGAGCTTGCCCTCGAAGCGCTCGAACAGCGTGAAGGCGTCCGCCGTGCCGCCGGCGAAGCCGGCCAGCACGCGCCCCTCGTGCAGCCGGCGCACCTTGCGCGCGTTGCCCTTCATCACGGTGGTGCCGAGCGTCACCTGGCCGTCGCCGCCCATCGCGACGGCGCCGTGGCGCCGCACCGACAGGATCGTGGTGCCGTGCGGATCGAAGTGGCCGTCCATAGGGGTCCTTGCGGGCAGGGCCCGGCGCCCCTCAGGGCGAGCGCCGGCGGGCGCGCGGGTGCGCCTGGTCGTATATGCGCGCCAGGTGCTGGAAATCAAGATGGGTGTAGACCTGGGTAGTCGAGATGTTGGCGTGGCCGAGCAGCTCCTGCACGCCGCGCAGGTCCTGGCTCGACTCCAGCAGGTGGGTGGCGAAGGAGTGCCGGAACAGGTGCGGGTGCACGTGCACGTCGAGCCCGTGGCGCCGCGCCCAGGCCTCGACGCGCAGCTGCACCGCGCGCACGCCGAGCCGCCGGCCGCGGCGCCCGACGAACACCGCGGTCTCCGCGCCGCCCGCGTGCCGGGGGCGCTCGCCGAGCCAGGCGCCGAGCGCCGCCACGGCCCGCGAGCCGACCGGCACCACCCGCGTCTTGCCGCCCTTGCCGAGCACGCGCACGGTGCGGTCCTTGAGGTCGAGGTCGCGGAGGTCGAGGCCGACGAGCTCGGCGAGCCGCAGTCCGCTCGAGTAGAAGAGCTCGAGGATGGCGCGGTCGCGAAGGTCCAGCCCGGCGTCGGCGCTCGGTGCGGCCGGCGCGTCGAGCAGCCGCGCCATCCGGTCGACGTCGAGCGCCTGCGGCAGGCGCCGCGCGCTCTTCGGCGCGCGCACCTCGACGGCCGGGCTCTGGCGCAGCACGCCCTCGCGGATCAGGTAGCGGAAGAACGTGCGCAGTGCCGACAGCCGCCGCTGGATCGAGCGCGGCGCGAGGCCGGCGCGGTGCTCGGCCGCGGCGTACGCGCGCAGCTCGCGCTCGCCGAGCGCCGACCAGCCGGCGATGCCGGTGCGCCGGCACCAGCCGAGGAACGCCTCGAGGTCGCGGCGGTAGGCGGCGCCGGTGTGGACGCTCAGGCGCCGCTCGTGGCGCAGGCTCGCGAGGAACGCATCGACCCGCGCCAGCTCGTCCTCGGACCAGCCCGCGGCCGGCGGCGGCGCCGCGGCGCGACGCTCAGGCGCCCGGGTCCCGCGCGCCATCGAGTGCGATCGCGACGAGCTCGCCGATCCGCGCCAGGAACTCCGTGCTCATCGTCGGGTTGAAATGGTCGGCGTCGGGCGAGGCGATGGCGAGCAGGCCCTGCGCGCCGCCCGGCCCGAGCGGCACCAGCGCCACCGAGCCCACGGCGATGTCGGCCGCCGGGAACAGGTAGTCGCGCTGCGAGTCGCGGACGCGGCCGCAGCGCGGCTTGCCGCTCGCGAACAGCGACTCGAAGGTGCGCAGCCCGGCATCGTCCGGTGCCGCGATGCGCAGGCAGCGCGCCTCGACGCCCTCGAGCGCCGCGTCGCGGCGCCTGAGCACGATCACGAACTCGCGCGCGCCGAAGTCCTCGCGCAGGCTGGCCTCGACCGCCGCGAGGCGCAGCCGGGCGTCGCGCCCGTGCACGAGCCGGCAGGCCAGGCGGTGGATCTTCTCGGCCAGCACGTCATTGGCGCGGCCGTTCTCGACCAGCGTCTTGAGCCGCAGCTCGGCCTCGCGCACGCGCTCGCGCAGCACGTCGACCTGCCGTTCCACCAGCGACACGGTGCTGCCGTCGCCGCGCAGGTGCGGCAGCCGCAGGCCCGTCAGCAGCGCCGCGTGGCGGTCGAAGAAGTCCGGGTGGCTCGCCAGGAACTCGGCCACCTGGGCCTCGTCCGCCTCGCCGCGCTCGCGCCGCGCATGGTCGACCTTCGCCTGCGTGCTCATAGATCGGTGTGTCCCTCGAAGACGGTTGCCGTGGGTCCAGTCAGCCAGATCGGCTCGCCGGCGCCGGGCCACTCGACGGCGAGGCGTCCCCCGGGCACGTCGACCGCGACCTCGGCGTCGAGCCAGCCGCGCCGGCGCCCGACCGCGACGGCCCCGCAGGCGCCGGTGCCGCAGGCGCGGGTCTCGCCGACGCCACGCTCGTGCACGCGCAGCCGCACGTGGCCGCGGTCGACGATCTCCAGGAACTCGACGTTGGTCCGGCGCGGGAAGCGCGGGTGATTCTCCACCCGGGGGCCGAGCCTGTCCACCGGCGCCTGCGCGACGCTCGCGACGCGGATCACCGCGTGCGGGTTGCCGATCGACACCGCGCCGATCTCCAGCACCTCGCCGTCGACGTCGAGCGGGTACGCCTCGGCCTCGGCCGGCGCCGCGAAGGGCAGCGCGCCCGGCCGGAAGTCCGGCACGCCCATGGCGACCGACACGAGGCCGTCGTCGCGGGTCCGTGCGCGCACGAGGCCGGCC
>JAFEDP010000133.1 GCA_018241545.1 Pseudomonadota bacterium | reverse complement strand
GTGAGCGCGTCGCGGGTCTCGCAAAGGGCTCTGGCCAGTACGGCCGTGGTGGCGCGCAGTCTGTTGCTCGCGTCATCCCCAAGCGGTGACAGCGACGCATCCACCATGGATCGCGCCTCGTACGCAATGCGTAGTGGCTGCGCGAACGGATGATGTTGTGGGGCGATTGAGAGGGGAACCTTCCCCCAATCTTCCTTCTTTCCAATATTTTCCGCGAAGTGCCTAAAAACGTCTTCCAGTCGAGGAAAATCAGGCTCCGAAAAGCCGCATGCGGTCAACCTTTCACGGAGATCACCGACAATGGAGCTGGGCGGCGCCTCATGGAAACTCTTGTCGTCGCATATCAGTTGGTTGATCGTGGTTGAGAACACCCGTGCACCGGGAGGGTGATTGTGTTTGCGCGGGTCGTAGTCACCCGCTTTTGCAATTGCCGCCTCCCCAACGATCGCCGCGGCCGCCGAAACCAAGTCTTCCACGCGAATGCGGCCGCCCTGCGTGATGGCTTTCTTTAGGGATGCGTAGAGCGCGTCAGCGCACGTTTCTACCGGGTCTTTTCTCTTCCAAAACATGCACGCACCCGTCGTCGAGCAATTTGCTCGCTGGAGCCTACCTTACCGCTTTGACGTCAATCGCTGGAGTCTTGTCAGCGCCAAACTGATCAGTCTCGCCAATCGGCCGTGAATCCAATCCCACGCCGCTTCGGGTCCGGCGGCGTCATCAATTGCCGAATCGCTGCAAGGATGCCCACAATTGCCTGGTCGTGGGACGCAAGCTTTCGCTCGAGCCGCTCGAACTTGCGCGCCAGAGTCTTATCGGCATCAAGCAACCTGCGGATTCGCACGAACGATCGCATTATCTCAATGTTCACAGCGATGGCCCGGTCGCTGTTGAGCACCGATGACAGCATGGCTACGCCCTGCTCCGTGAACGCGTACGGCGCATAGCGTCGACCGCCACGACCACCCTTTGAGGTCACAATTTGTGATCTCAAAGCCGACCACTCCGCCGCGGATAGCTCAAACATGAAGTCCGGCGGAAAGCGCTCTAGATTGCGTTTGACGGCCTGCAGGAGACTGCGGGTCTCCACGCCGTAGAGCCGCGCCAAATGTTCATCAAGCAGGACGCGCTGGCGCCGGATCATCAAAATGAACTGACCGGCTGTATCGGCACCAATTGTATTGTTGGGCGCCCGGGCTGGCATCCAGCTTTACACGCCGCTACGCGAGAGAGTTGAGGCATTCGCCGGTACTCAGCTGCCTGCCATCCCGCAAGGATTACTCGCTCGAAGGATGGATTCCAGCCGGTATTCCTGTCGCGTTTGTATAGTTTGGAGCCGGATCGGGCTCCGTAACCGCTTTCCGAGCACAGACCGCGCTTCGCCGCGGACTAGCCTGAGCCGCGGTCGACGGTAGACTTCCGGTAGACCTCAGCGCCGATCCCATGCCGGACTTTTCTGCGGAAATACGCGGGGTCTTGGCTCGTGATACCGCTACCCGTGTGACTTCCTGGCCTAACCTTCGGTGTAGCTCCGACTACGCCCTCTCCCCCACCGGTAACTCCGCGATTTTGAAGGGCACTCCGCACCCTCCAATCCCGCAGTACCCGTTCGGATTCTTCGCGAGGTACTGCTGGTGATACTCCTCGGCGTAGAAGAAATCGGGCGCCATCGCAATCTCCGTGGTGATTGCGCCGTGACCGGCCGACCGCAGCGCCGCCCCGTAGGCCGCCTTTGAATCGGTTGCCTCCCGCAGTTGCGACTCGCTGGTCGCAAAGACCACGGAGCGATATTGCGTTCCGACGTCGTTGCCCTGACGCATGCCCTGCGTCGGGTCGTGCGACTCCCAGAAGACCTGCAGCAGGCTGCGGAAGGAGGTACGAGCCGGGTCGAATACGACGCGGACGACCTCCGCGTGGCCGGTGCGCCCGCTGCAGACTTCCTCGTAGGTCGGATTGGGCGTGAACCCGCCGGCATAGCCGACTGCAGTGGCATGCACGCCGTCGCTCTGCCAGAAGCGCCGCTCGGCGCCCCAAAAGCAGCCGAGCCCGAAGAGCGCAAGCTCGAGGCCGCCCGCAAAGGGCGGCACGATACGATTGCCATTGACGAAGTGGCGGACGGGCACGCGCATGGCCTCCGCCCGGCCCGGCAGCGCGTCCTCGCGCGATGGCAGCGTCGTCTTGCGGTTCTGGAAGAGTCCCATAGCGACCTCCGTGTGATCGCGGCGATTCTATGCGTATCCGCACGTGCTTGCCTGACGGTGGCGGTCGGGTATCCTCGCCGCTTCTCGGAGCCAGCAGATGATCTCAGGCATCGAATCGGTCACTCTGGGCGTAGGCGACCTGACGTCGGCGCTGCGCCTGTTCCGGGACGTCTGCGGGCTGCGCGTCGAGTCCGACACGCGCGCGTCGGTGAGCCTGCTGTCGGTCTGGGGCCTCCCGCCCTACGCCGACGTTCGGATCATCGAGCTTTCCTGCGACGGCTACGCCTTCGGGCGCGTCCGCCTGGCCGAGGTCACCGAGCCGGAGGCGCGCGTGACGAGGCGCGACCACGGCCCGGGAGCGACCGATGCCCCGACCGACGTCGGACCGAAGGCGCTCGACCTATATGTCGCCCCGCCGCTCGCCGACGCCCTGGAGGTGCTCGGCGCCGCGGGCTGCGCGCTGCGCGCCGGACCGGTCCGCTTCGTCGTCAGCGACAGCGACAGCGAGGAGGCCCTGCTCACGGGGCCCGCCGAGACGCCCCTGCTGCTGATGGTGGGCCACCGCCACCCGCAGCGGGCGCAGCGCGCCGTGCCGGCCGCGGGACGCACCAGCGAGGTCGCCACGGTCTCGGTTGTCGTCGCCAATCTCGAGACGACGCGGCGCTTCTACGTCGACGGGCTGGGGCTGAGCGCCGACGACATCGACGACGAGCTCGCCGGTGACGAGCGGCGGCGGGTGTGCCGCCTGTTCGGCGTACCGGAGGACTCGCGCGTGTCGCTGGTGCTGTTTCGCGATCCGCAGCAGCCGAGCGGCAAGATCCTCGCGGTCCACTTCCACGACCGCACGACGCGCGAACTCGCCAACCCCATGCGGCCCGGCAACCTCGGCATCAATCTGTTCAGCACACGCTGCGCGCAGCTGGAGTCGCTGCGCGAACGCCTGCAGGCGGCGGGACTCGCCGGCCACCTGCCGATCCTCCACGTGGCCCTCGGGGATGGGATGCCGGCGCGGGTGATGCTGACGCGCGGGCCGAACGGCGAACTGTTCGAGTTCATCGAGCGCTGACGGCCAGCCAGCGCGCGGTCAGGGCTTGGGCGCCTCCGCCGGCTTGTCGGCGCTGACCGGCGAGGAATACGGGTCGAACTGGCCGGTCTGCTCGGCTGCACGCCGCTTCTGCTCGTCGCGCTCGCGACGCTGCTCGCGCTGGCGCTCGAAGGCCGCGCCGCGCTCGCTGCTGCGGCGGGCGTCTTCCTCCGCGGCCAGCCGCTCGACGGCCAGGCGGGCGTTGCTGCACTCGACATCCGCCGACGCGTGCGCCTCGGTGGCGCAGCGCGCGACGATGCCCTGCAGCAGCTCCGGATCCTCGGCGAGATCGCCAACCGAGTGCGGTGGCGGCGGCGGAGCCCCGCACGCGGCAAGCAGGGCGGTCACCGCGGCCGCGCCGATGGCGGACGCCCGGGCTCGACTTCTCATCCCTTCCCCCTGCGGCCAGTCGACGCCGAACGCGGGCGCGTAGCCGCGCCGGTATCCTAGGCCAGCCGTCCCGGGACGCCTACGGCGGCGGCGTGAACTGCGTCACATCTACGGCCGACGGCCGGCCGCGGGCGGCACCGGTCCCCGGGCGCGAACCGGGTGCCGCCGGCAGCGGCGTAACCCACGCCGCGGCCGATCGCACTTCCCGCGGAGGCCGGGATTCGCTAACGTCGCCGCCTCGCGAGGGCCCGTCCATGAGCATATCCAACGAACACAACCTGCACCTCGGGCCGGTTCCGGCGGTGCGGCCGTTCGGCATCCGCATCACGCTGCGCCGCGGCGACCCGTTCCGGCTGATCCTCGGCAACGACTGGCAGAAGCTGCATTGGTTTGCGACCGCGCAGGACCGCGACGAGGCGCTGGCCGACATGAGCCGTCGGCACGAGTACTCGCGCGTGGGCGACCAGCCGGCGCTGTCGTTCGAGAAGGTCGAACGGCTGGCCGAGAGCCGGGCGCGCTGACTAGAAGGTCCGACCGAGGAAGAGGTAGTAGGACATCGAGCCGGCCTGGTCGTAGCCGACGCCCAGGTACAGCGGCCCGAGCGGGGTTTCGAGGCCGACGAACCCGGCCCCGTCCTTGCGCAGCGACGCGAAGCTAGCCTCGCCGCGCTGCTGCCACACGTTGCCCGCCTCGGCGGACAGGCCGAGGTAGGTCGGCACGTCGAACAGCCCGTCGCTGCCGCTGCCGATCTTGCGCAGGTAGACGAGGCGCGCGACGCCGAAATGCGGGCCGCTCAGCGCCGCGGCCGTGACCCCGGACAGGTTCAGGAACCCGCCGAGCGGGAAGTAGTTCTGCACGCCCGGTCGCCCCGACAGGGCGCTGCCGGCACCGGTCCAGAAGATCAGGGTATGGCGGCCCGCTGAGCGCGCCACCAGCCAGTCGAGCGTGGCGGCGTCGGCGTCGCTGTCCGCGCCGAGCGCGGCGCGCTGGGCATCCCACTCGAGCGTGAACAGCTCGCCGCGTCGCGGGAAGTCGACGCTGTCGAGGCGGTCAAAGCTCATGCGGACGAAATAGCCACCCTGGCGGAACGTCGTCGACTCGGGGATCGCGACGGTCGGCGCGCCGATCCTCAGCTGCGTGCTGCCGGCGACGTGCCGGATGCCCGCGCGCAGTTCGCCCCAGTCGCTGAACTCGCGGCCAAACTCCAGCCCGTAGCTGCTCTCGTGGACCCGGTACTCGGCCACCAGCCGGTCGGCGTCACGGACCTGGATCGAGCGCGAGTCGAACTGCAGGTGCGGGGCCACGAACCACGGCGAGGCGTAGCCGAGCGGCTGGAAGAACTCGGCACCGAACAGCGGCTGCTCGCCGACCTTGAGGTCGATGTTCCACTCCGCCATGTACGGATTGACCTCGGTCAGCACGAAGCGGACGCCCGCGGTGAAGGCGTTGTTGCCCTGAAAGTCATCCTGCAAGTCGAGCCCGAAGCGCAGGTAGTTCGGGCCCCAGCTCTTGCGGCGCGCGCTGACCTCGAGTCCGGACTGGTCGCCGTCGTGCACGACGCGGTAGTCGAGCGTCTCGAACAGGTCGCGCCCGTACAGCGCCCGGATCGGCGGGCTCACGGTCGCCGGGTCGGCCGGCTGGCCGATCAGCGGCGCGAGCGCGGCCTCGATGAACTTGCGGTAGTCGCCCGAATCCTCGGTGACGCGCACGAACGCGATCAGCGGTGGCGCGGCGCGCGGCTCGGCGCGTGCCTGGAAACGGGCGTACTCGTCCGCGCCGACCGACCACCGCGCCAGCACCTCGCCCTGCTCCCGGGCCGCGACCTCGCCGGCGGCGATCGCCTCCCGAACCTTGCCGAAGTCGACCGAGGACACGTTGCCGAGATCCGGCGCGATGACGACGTCGCCCGCACGCAGAGCGCGCCGGCTGCGCTCCGTCTCGCGGTTGATCAGGATCGAGATCATCTGGTTCGAGACCGCGAGCGCCGAATCGAGCTCGCGCCGCGTGCGCAGCGGCGAACTGACGTCGACCGCCAGCACCACGTCGACGCCCATCTCGCGCGCCAGGTCGACTGGCAGGTTCTCCGCGAGGCCGCCGTCGACCAGCAGCCGGCCGCCGGCCTCGACCGGCGCAAATACGCCCGGTGCGGCCATGCTGGCGCGCACGGCGGTGGCGAGTGATCCGCGGCGGATCACGACCGGCTCGCCGGTCTCGAGGTCGGTTGCCAGCGCGCGGAACGGGATCGGCAGGCGGTCGAAGTCTTCGACGTCGGCGACGCGCAGCGTCGCGCCGCGCAGGATCTCGCCCAGCTTCTGGCCCTGGATCAGCCCGCGCGGCAGCTTCAGCGACCCGCCGCGCAGCCCGAGCGGTGCGCGCACCAGGAATTCGCGGTCGTCCTGCTTGCGGCGGAAGTTCAGCGTCTCGCGCGGCGGCCGGTCGCGGAATGCGTCCTGCCAGTCGATCGAGCTGATCAGGCGCTCGATGTCCGCGGCCGAGAGGCCGCTCGCGTACAGGCTGCCGACGACGGCGCCCATGCTGGTGCCGGCGATTGCCGCGATGGGCACGCGTCGCTCCTCCAGCACCTTGAGCACGCCGATGTGCGCCGCGCCGCGCGCACCGCCGCCGGAGAGCACGAGGCCGATCCGCAGCGGCCGCGCTGGGTCGGCTTCGGCCGGGGCCGCCGGCGCGTCCTGGGCTCGCACCAGCGCGGAGCAGAGGAGCGCGGCAGCGACAAGCGCAACCTGCGCTCTACGGGAGCAGGAGAGGCGGCGAGCGTGGCGCAAGGCCACGAAATCGTAGCAGACCGGCGCCGCGCCCGGCCGGCGCGCATCGTCAGCCGAGCGCGAGCGCCCCGGCGGCGAGCGCGGCGCCGAGCGCGCCGCCGGCGAGCACGTCGCTCGGGTAGTGCAGTCCGAGCACGACGCGCGAGGCCGCGACCAGCGCCGCGAACGGCACGAGCACCCAGGCGAGCGCCGGGAAGTAGGCGCTCGCCAGCACCGTGAACGACACGGCGTGCAGCGTGTGGCCGGACGGGAAGCTGTAGCGGTCGAGCGGCGGCGTGCCGGCGCGGATTCCGTCGCAGCCCACGTATGGCCGCTCGCGCACGAGCCGCTGCTTGAGCAACCGGTAGCAGACGACACCGACGAGTCCGGTCACCGCCATCAGCAGCGCCGGACGCAGGCCGCGCCGTCCGGCATACACCGGGATCAGCAGCACCAGCACGTACCAGGCGATGCCGTCGCCGAGGCGACTCGCGACCACGAACAGTTCGCGCAGCGCCGGACGCGAGAGCCCGCGATTGAGGCGCCGGCACACAGCCGCCTCGATGAGATCGGCGCGCTCGAACAGCCGTGCACTGGGGCTCGTCGCCATGGTTGCGTCCCACCCGCGCCGCAAGATCCGATGCCGCCGAGCGTGCGCGCCACGTGCGTCGCGCCGGTGAACCCGGCGTGACATTTTCTTGAAAGTCAGCCGCTTACGGGTCGATCAGGCAGCAGGCGACGACCGGCCCGGGCGCCAACGGCCGAGCCACAGGGCATTGCTGACGACGCTGACGCTGGAGAACGCCATGGCCGCCCCGGCGATTACCGGGCTCAGCAGCCCGAGCGCCGCAAGCGGGATGCCGGCGACGTTGTAGACCAGCGCGAAGAACAGGTTCTCGCGGATCTTGCGCTGCGTACGCCGCGCGATGTCGAGCGCATCGGCAACCGCCCGCGGATCGGCCCGGGCGAGGGACACGCCGGCGGCGGCGATCGCGACATCGGTGCCGCCACCCATTGCGATCCCGAGGTCGGCGGCCGCGAGTGCCGGGGCGTCATTGATCCCGTCGCCGACCATGGCCACCGCACCGTGTTGCCGCCGCAGCTCGTCGACGAGCCGCAGCTTGTCCGCCGGCTGCACCCCGGCGTGCACCTCCCGGATCCCGACCGCGGCCGCGAGCGCGCGGGCGCTCGCCGCGTGGTCGCCGGTGACGAGAACGGTCCCGACACCGCGGTGCTCTAGCGCCGCGACCGCCGCGGCCGCGCTTGCCCGCGGTTCGTCGG
>JAFEDP010000132.1 GCA_018241545.1 Pseudomonadota bacterium | reverse complement strand
GCATGCCAACGATCCTTGCTTGCACGAATCCCGATCGCATCTGCCACCCAACTGATGGGCGCCGGATCAGCGGTCTGGCTGGCGGAGCCGGTGCCGGCGCGCGCCGGGCGCCACTGAGGCATTTCGGTATCATCGGTTCCGGTGCATCAGCAGAGGGCGCGGACCATGCGCAATCCCACCCGAAGGGCCCCCAAGTCGGTCCGGCCTCGGCGCCTCGGCCCTGGGCTGGTCGTGGCAGGCGCGCTCGGCCTGTCGCTGGCAGCCCAGGCGGACGAGGGCCCGACGGCGGCCATGATGGCGCCGGTCGCCGCGCTTGCCGAGTACATGCGCAGTCCCCCGCCCGGGCGGCATCCGACGATGTTCGCCGAGCGCAGCGTCACGATCGTCGAGAACTTCCCGCCCTACCTGTTCGTCGGTCCCGACGCCGTCCCGCACTGGGAGGCCGGCTTTAGGGCGCACCTCGCGGCGGCGAAAGACAGCGAGCTCAAGGTCGAATTCGGGCCGCCGCAGGACTACAGCGTCACCGGCAAGCGTGTGTTCTTCACGCTGCCGACCACATGGAGCGGCTTGAGTGGCGGCAAGCGCTTCGTCGAGCACGGTGCCTGGTCGTTCGTGCTCGTGCACGTCGGTGCCGAATGGAAGGTCCTCGGCTACGGCTGGGGCGTCAGCGACGCGCAGTTGGTCGCGCCTTAAGGCGCGACGTCCTCGACCCGTCTGGTTTCAGGCCATAATCCGCGGCCCGAATGGAGTCGTGCCCTTGACCACCGTGTCCCTGCCGTTCGCCTCGCCGGAACTGGCCGCGCGCCTCGCGGCGCACGCCGCGCGCCTCGCCGCCGCCCCGGTGCGGGACCTGTTCGCTACCGACCCGGCGCGCTTCGCGGCGCTGTCGCGGGAGGCCGAGGGCCTGCTGCTCGACTACTCGCGCCAGATCATCGACGCGCCGGCGCTCGGCGCACTGGTCGAGCTCGCGCAGCAAGCGGGCGTCCCGGCGGCGATTGAGCGGCTGTTCCGCGGCGAGATCGTCAATGGCACCGAGGGACGTCCGGCGCTGCACGTGGCGCTGCGCGACCGCAGCGGTACCCCGCTTGCGGTCGGTGGCCATGACGTTCGGTCCCTTGTCAGCGCCGAGCGCGCCCGCTGCCGCGACTTCGTCAGCGCCGTAGCGGGCGGTGCTCGTGTCAGCGCCACGGGGCGGCGCTTCACCGACGTCATCAACGTCGGCATCGGTGGCTCGGACCTCGGTCCGGTGATGGCGGTCGAGGCCTTGAGGAGCTACGCGCGGACGGGGCTCGAGGTCCATTTCGTCTCGAACATCGACGGCGTGCAGTTCGCGGACCTGGCGCGCCGCCTCGACCCTGCGACGACGCTCGTGCTCGTGTGCTCCAAGACCTTCACGACGCTCGAGACGCTGACCAACGCGCGCCTCGCGAGGCAATGGGTCGCCGAGCGGCTGGGCGAGGCGGCGGTGCCGCGGCACTTCGCCGCCGTCTCGGTCAACCATCGGGCGATGGATGCGTTCGGGGTCGCGCAGGATGCGCGCTTTGCGATGTGGGACTGGGTCGGGGGGCGCTACTCGATGTGGTCGGCCATCGGCCTTGCGATCGAGCTCGCGGTCGGCAGCGAGCACTTCGAGGCATTGCTCGACGGCGCGTATGCGATCGATGCGCATTTTCGCTCGGCGCCGCTGCCCGAGAACCTGCCGGTGCTGCTCGGGCTCCTCGGCGTCTGGAACCGCCACTACCTCGACTGCGCGAGCCTCGCGGTCTTGCCGTACGACAGCCGGCTGCACCGCTTCCCGGCCTACCTGCAGCAGCTCTCGATGGAGTCGAACGGCAAGCGGGTCCGCCGCGACGGCCGCACCGTCGAATGGCCGACCGAGCCCGTCATCTGGGGCGAGCCGGGCTCGAACAGCCAGCACTCCTTCTTCCAGCTGCTCCACCAGGGCACTTCCCGCATCGCCCTCGACTTCCTGCTGCCGGCGCGGTCCTCGGTGGGGCTCGCGGAGTCGCAGGAGCTCGCGGCCGCCAACTGCCTCGCGCAGGCCGAGGCCTTCGCGCGCGGCTACACGCTCGAGGAGGCGACCGCCGAGCTCCTCGCCAAGGGGCTGCCGGCGGAGCGGGCGGCCGAGCTCGCCCGCCACAAGGTCCACGTCGGCAAACGACCCTCGAGCGTCCTGGCCTTCGAGCGTCTCGATCCGGCGACACTCGGCAAGCTGGTGGCGCTGTACGAACACAAGGTATATGTCGAGAGTGTCCTGTGGGACATCAACCCGTTCGACCAGTGGGGCGTCGAGCTCGGCAAGCACCTGGCCGAACGGCTCGCTCCGGCGGTGCGGGGTGAGCGACGGCTCGATGACCGGCCGGGCGTACAGGCACTGATCGACCGGCTCGCGGACTGGAGGCGGACTTGATCCGGATTCGACCGATGCGGATGGCGAGCCGCTGGCTGGCCCTGGTTGCCGTGGCCGGCGCCGCGCCGGCGTGGGCCGATGCGCTGCCATTCCTGCCGCCCGGGGATGCGCGCCTCAGGCACCTCGTCCAGTTCGAGGCGGACGAGGGCAACGTGCCGCTCGCGAGCACCTGGCCGATCCCGACGCTGGACCTGCCGCCCGAGCAGCGGGGCACTCTCTATTCTTATGAGCAGCCGGGCACCAACGCCGATGCCGGCTGGTTCGTCTCCGGGGCGGCACACGTCGACCAGTTGCGCACGTTCGACCAGACCCCCCGCGAGGAGGGCGAGGCCGGCGTGCAGGCCGGCTGGGCGGCCGGTGACTACGCGGGCGGGGTATTCCGGATCGCCTACGACGCCCAGCCGAAGGACGGCATGAAGTACCGCTTCGACGACTCCTACGTTGCGTGGCGGTTCGGAAACTGGTGGGTCAGCCTCGGCCAGCAGGAGCGGTGGTGGGGCCCGGGTTGGGACGGGAGCCTGATCCTGTCGAACAACGCCCGGCCGCTGCCGTCGATCGGCATCGACCGGGCGAGCGCCAAGGCGCCGACGTCGAAGTGGCTCAAGTGGATTGGCCCCTACCGCTGGAGCACGTTCATGGGCCGCTTCGAGGACCAACGCGTCGATTTCCCGCATCCGCTGCTCTGGGGGCTGCGGCTGTCGCTGCGGCCCTTCGACGGGCCGGTCGAGATCGGCTTCTCGCGCACCGCGCAGTGGTGCCGGCCCGGCGTCTGCGGCCTCACGGCGTTCAAGAACGTGGTCCTTGGCCACGACAATCGCGGCGAGAACGTGAGCGCGAACCAGGAGCCCGGCAACCAGGAGGCCGGGTACGACGCGCGCTGGCACATCGGCTCGCTGCCGACCGCGATCTACTTCCAGGTCAACGGCGAGAGCATCGACAACCGCAACTGGCGGCCGCGCCACCTGACGCACCTCGTCGGCTGGGAGTGGTGGTCGCATCACAAAGGACCCGGCAGCTGGCGGGCGTTCGCGGAGTTCGCCGGCACGAGCTGCGGCGAGTGGGGACTGCAGTCGACGGACCGGTCGGAGCCGAGTTGCGCCTACAACAATGGCCTTTTCACGGGCGGCTACTACTTCCGGGACCGCGTGATCGGCGACTCGCTGCAGGGCGATGGCCGCATGCTGACCGTGGGTGGGCTGTACCTGGACGCCGCGGAGCGCAGCTGGGAGCTGCGACTTCGGCACGGTGAGATCAATGCCTACGGGGCCTCGCTCCTCAACACGCTCGCGACGACGCCGACGGAGCTGTGGACCGTACAGGCGAAAGTGGACGGACGTTGGCGCACGCTTGTCTACAGCGCGGGCGCCGGCGTGGATCGTTCGCTGCCGCAGGATGGCGGTCATCACGTCGCCGCGCATGTATTCCTGAGCCTCAGCCGGCCGTGGTGACGATTGCGCCCGCGCGCGGCGGATTATCCGGGTCTCGAGCGCGCCGATGACGCGTGGCACGTAAATTGCGCGTGCCGACCCTCCCGCCTAGAATGCCGCGATTGCGCGCACAGCCCGCAAATGATGCGCGCCACGCAGACGATCGGGGGCATCCTTTGACTCGACAGGATCTCGCGTTACCTCCCCTGCCGGGCATGCCCTTCACTGAGTCCCGCGAATGAACCGTCCGGTACCGCACGCCGCTAGCCCTGGCCACGGGAGTCCGTGGGGGATGTTCCTCGGGCTCGCCGCGACCGTCTTGCTCATGGCCTTCGCGCCCGCGGGCGCCCAAACGCCGACGGCCGAGCAGATCAGGATGCTGCAGAGCCTTCCGCCGGCCCAGCGCGACGCATTGTTGCAGCAGCTCGGCCTGTCCCCTGGGGCGGTGTCCGGGTCGACGACTCCGGCCCGGACCGACCAGATCACGGTGCAGCCGTCGGCGGCGGGCCCGGAGGCGGACGCGGCGATGCGCGCCGCTCAGGAGCGTGACCGGCGGATAAAGGGCAGCGAGCAGCTGCTGATCGAACTCACGCTGCCGTCCAACCCACCGGCCGAGATGGAGCTGGCGCGCCTGAAGGAGCTGCGCAAGCGCATCATCACGCGAAATCCCTATGAACTGACGCGCCTCGGAGTGCTGCAGCTGCCGGGCTTCGAGCCGATCCCGCTCGCCGGGCTCACGCAGAAGGAGGCGCAGGAGCGCCTTGCGCTCGACCCGCTGCTGCGCGACTTCACCGTTGCGGTCACGGTGCTGCGCGTCGACCCGCAGGGTGCAAGGGCCTTGAAGCCCTTCGGCTACGACATGTTTCGCGGCGGCGCGACCGCCTTCGTCCCGGGAACGGACATACCGGTGCCCGCCGGCTACCGCGTCGGTCCCGGCGACATCGTCGACGTGCAGCTGTACGGCCAGCAGACGCGCACGTACTCGCTGCCCGTCGGCCGCGACGGCAACGTCAGCCTCCCGGAGCTCGGACCGGTCGCCGTGGCCGGGCGAGGCTTCTCGGAGGTGCAGGGGCTGCTCGAGAAGCGTGTCCGCGACCAGATGATCGGGACGCAGGCACGGGTCACGCTCAGCGAGCTGCGCTCGCAGCGGGTGCTCGTGCTTGGGGATGCGGAGAAGCCCGGATCCTACGTCGTGAGCAGCCTCGCGAGTGTCACGAACGCGCTCTTCGCGAGCGGCGGCGTGAAGCCCATCGGCTCGCTGCGGAAGATCGAGGTGAAGCGCGCGGGCAAGCTGATGCGCAAGCTCGACCTCTACGACGTGCTCCTCCAGGGCGACACGGCGAACGACGTGACGCTGCAGACCGGTGACGTGGTCTTCATCCCGCCGGTCGGCCCCACGGTCGGCATCGACGGCGAGATCCGCCGGCCCGCCATCTACGAGCTGGCGCACGAGAAGACCCTGGGTGAACTCGTCGCGCTCGCCGGAGGACTCACGCCCGAGGCAGACGCATCGGTCGTGACGATCGAGCGCGTGGGTCCAAACGGCGTGCACGATGCCGTCACGCTGGACCTCGGGGCGCCGTCCGGTCGCGCCTTCGTCGTGCGCTCGGGCGACGTCGTGCGGATCGCGGCGGTCCGCCCTGTGATCGACAATGGCATCACGCTCGCCGGACATGTCTACCGGCCGGCCGTCTATGCCTGGCGGCAGGGCCTGCGGCTCTCGGACGTGATCCGCTCGATCGACGACCTCAAGCCGCGGGCCGATACGCACTACGTGCTGATCCGCAGAGAGGCACCAGAGTCGCGGCGCGTCTCGGTGGTGTCGGCGGATCTTTCCGCCGCCTTGGCCGCGCCGGGTACGGCGCCGGACGTGCTCCTCGAGGCGCGCGACCAGATCACGGTGTTCGACCTCGTGTCGCCGCGAAACCCGGTTGTCGAACCGCTGCTTGCGGAACTGCAGCGCCAGAGCCGGCCCAGCGACCCGATGGGCATTGCCTATGTCGAAGGCGTGGTGAATGCGCCCGGCGCCTATCCGCTCGAGCACGGAATGCGCGTGAGCGACCTGCTGCGCGCCGGCGGCGGGCTGCAGGACTCTGCCTATGCTCAGACCGCGGAGCTGAGCCGCCAGACGGTCGTCGACGGCAATGCACGTCGCACGGAAATCCTCACGGTTGACTTGGCGCAGATCCGGGCAGGAGATGCGAGCGCGGACATTGAACTGCAGCCGTATGACACGCTGCACGTCAAATCGACGCCGGAGTGGGGTCGCGCAGAGTTCGTCGAGCTGCGCGGCGAGGTCAAGTTCCCGGGACGTTATCAGATCCGCAGAGGCGAGACGCTCGCGGGATTGGTTGAGCGGGCGGGCGGGCTGACGTCAATAGCATTCGCACGCGGAGCCGTGTTCACGCGTGAGGACCTCAAGGAACGTGAGCGGCAGGAACTCGACCGGCTGGCAACCCGGCTTCAGGGAGAACTTGCGGGTCTGTCCCTGCAGGCCGCACAGACCGATCCGGGAGCGTCGCAGGCGCTTGCGGCCGGCCAAGGATTGCTGGGCCAGCTACGTGCGACGAAGCCTGTCGGGCGGCTCGTCATCGACCTGGATCGAGTGCTACGCGGTCCGGCCCATGGTGAGGGGGACGTGACACTGCGCGACGGCGACCTCTTGGTCGTGCCCCGCATGACCGAGGAGGTCATGGTTCTCGGCGAAGTGCAGAATCCCACGTCGCACCTTTATCGCGCCGGCATGACCAGAGACGAGATGATCGGGCTGAGCGGCGGATTTACGTCCCGCGCTGACAAGAAACGAGCGTACGTGGTTCGCGCGAATGGTAGCGTCGTTGCTCAGTCCTCCGGCTTCCGCGGCAGCAGCAACCCGGCCATCGAGGCGGGTGATTCGGTGGTCGTCCCGCTCGACGCGGAGAAGATGCGGCCTTTGCCGATGTGGACGGCGGTTACGACGATCATCTACAACCTAGCGATCGCGGCAACCGCGATCGCTCGGCTCTAGGTGCGATCAGGGGCGTTATTGCGCGACGCGCGTGAGGCTCGCCCGGCGCCGTGGGGTTGCCGCTGATTCGTGCGAATGCGGGTCGCCGGTCGCGGGACTGCGAGTCTGTCGCGCCGCACGGCCCCTTTACGTTACGCAAGACTAGGTGCCATGAAACAGGTCCTGATCAAGGGTGGTTCCGTTGCGCTGGTGGACGTGCCTGCTCCGGAGGTCGGCGCGCGCAATGTGCTTGTGCGGGTCGCGTACTCCTGCATCAGCGCGGGCACAGAGATGGCGAGTGTTCGGATGTCCGGATTGCCGCTCTACAGGCGAGCGCTAAAGCAGCCTGACCATGTGCGTCGTGTCGTGCAGATGGTCCGCGAGCAGGGATTCGCCCACACCATGGACCGCGTGCGCGGCAAGCTCGCGGCTGGCTCTCCCACCGGCTACTCCGCGGCGGGAACGGTCATCGCCGTCGGGAGCGAAGTCGAGGGATTCGCTGTCGGTGACCGGGTCGCCTGCGCCGGTGCGGGCGTGGCGAACCACGCTGAGGTCATCGACGTTCCGGTCAATTTGACCGTCAAGGTGCCGGATCGCCTGGGACTGGACGCGGCGGCAACCGTGACGCTCGGCGCAATTGCTCTGCAGGGCGTCCGCCGTGCCGCGCCGACGATCGGTGAAGCGATTGCGGTCGTCGGCCTTGGGTTACTGGGCCAGCTGACCGCACAAATGCTGCGTGCCAATGGGGTGCGCGTGATCGGCGTTGATCCGGACGAGGGCCGCCGCGATCTAGCGCGACGTACCGCCTCTGCCGAGGCGCTGGATCCCGGCGCCGGCGGGCACGTGGACCAGGTGCTGCGCCTGACGGAGGGAGCCGGTGCGGATGCGGTGATCATCACCGCGGCAGGGCCGAGTGACGAGAT
>JAFEDP010000131.1 GCA_018241545.1 Pseudomonadota bacterium | reverse complement strand
CAGGCGACGTTGGTGGCGAGACCCGGTAGCCCCTGAACGTGCAGGAATCGCGGCGGCGGCACGATCGAGCTGCGGACATTGTCGAGCATCACCCGTCCGCGTAGAGGAGGCGAGGGCGGCTCCAGGACCTTGAGCCCGGCCCCTTCCGGCGAGGTGAGCCACAGGACGGCTCTGCGAACCCGCGTGAGTGCGTCGGGAACGAGGGCATCGTGCCTCTGTTCGTCGCAGAAGCGCGCGAAATCCACCGCTCCGCTCGGGTCGAACCGGCCCACACGATCGCGGCTCAGGGTTGACACGAGTGCAGCCCGGATCCCGCTGGTGCGGTCGACCGCCTGGCAGGCAATCTCGGAATACCCCCGGGCGGTCGGAATGAGCAGCCGCCCGGCGACGGTCTCGAGACCGACACAATGGGTAAGGCGGTGGACGATGTCCAGGGCAGGACCGCCGGGCACCTCCAGGATGCGCACGGAGATGAGAGGTGTCCAGGCGGAATCTCGGACGATCGGCAAGTCAGGGTTCGTGGCCTCGCGCGCGTTCGCCTGCCGCTCGCGACGATCGTTGGCGTAGGCCGCCGCGGCGGCATCGCGGACATCGAGCTCGAGCTGCTGCCGGACGTCCGCGGCGATGTCCAGCGGGAGCGCGACGTGAGCGACTATCCAGACGACGTCGTGAGCGGGATCTGAGAGGATGAAGCCGTCGTTGTCGAATGCCGACTCGACGGTCCAATCCGATGGGAACTCGGCGCCGATCCCGTGGCTGCCGCTGCGAAGTCGAGCGAGAGGCGGGTGGTCAGCGTTCATCTGGGACAGCCGCCCTCTGCAGATGCCGAGCGTTGCCTGCGGGCGGGTCTGCCCTGCGCAGGCGGGATCCCGGCGCCTGTCGTAAGAGCCTGAGCCTGACCGGTCGAACCACTGCCGACGTTCCTTGGGAGTGAGCTCCCCTTCGAGCCAGCGCCGCCGCCGCATGAGGCGGCTGGCGCGGCCGCTCTTCGTCCTCCTGACGACCGGCCTCGAGGCCGACATCCGCGGCATCGACGCCCGCTACGCGGGCCAGTCGCGCGCCGGCCGGGCCCGGGCTAGGGTGCCGCGCGGTCGGCGCGCATCAGGGTGCTCTTGCCGAACAGCGACTCGACGAGGTCGACGGCGAGCGCCGCGGTGCGGTTGCGCACGTCGCGCGCCGGGTTGAGCTCGAGGACGTCCAGCGAGGCGAGGCAGCCGGTGTCGGCGATCATCTCCATGCACAGCTGCGCCTCGCGGTAGGTCGGGCCGCCGGGCACGGTGGTGAGCACCCCGGGCGCGATCTCGGGGTCGAGGAAGTCGACGTCGAAGCTGACGTGCAGGTGCGTGTCGCCGTCGACGCCGGCGAGCGCGTGCTCGAGCGTCGCGCGCATGCCGTGCTCGTCGATGTAGCGCATGTCGTAGACCTCGAGCCGCTGCGCGTGCACGAAGCGCTTCTCGCCGGGGTCGACGCTGCGGATGCCGATCTGGCGGATGTCGCCGGCCGCGAGCGCCGGCACCGTGCCGCCGAGCGAGACGAGCGGCGCCGGCCCGAAGCCGAACAGGCAGGCGACCGGCATGCCGTGCAGGTTGCCGCTCGGCGAGAGTTCCGGGGTGTTGAAGTCGGCGTGGGCGTCGAGCCACAGCACCCGCAGCCGGCGCTGGCGCTGCCGGCAGTGGCGCGCGACCGCGGCGATCGAGCCGATCGCGAGGCTGTGGTCGCCGCCGAGCAGGATCGGCAGGCGCGCGTGCTCGAGCTCGGCGAGCACCGCGTCGTGCACCAGCCGGTTCCACGCCAGCACTTCCTCGAGGTGGCGATAGCCATCGACCGGCGGGCGCCCGGGGTTGCCGGGGCCGGCGAGGTTGCCGCGGTCGAGCACCGCGAGGCCGCGCGACTCGAGCGCCGCCTGCAGCCCCGCGACCCGCATCGCCTCCGGCCCCATCGAGGCGCCGCGATCCGCGGCGCCGACGTCGGTCGGCGCGCCGAGCAGGGCGACGGCGGTCGGGGGGCGGGCAGCCATCGCGGCAGTGTACCCAAAACCGGGGCGCGCCCGGCGACGCGTCCGCGCCGCGATGCGACAATGCCCGCGTGCCATCCGACCGGGACGTGCCGATGAGCCGCATCGCCAAGCTCGAGACCTACGCCAACACCTACGTGTGCTTCGTGCGCGTCACGACCGACGCCGGCGAGGTCGGCTGGGGCCAGACCTCCACCTACAACGCCGACATCACCGCCACGATCTTCCATCGCCAAGTGGCGCCGTGGGCGCTCGGCGCCGACGCCTTCGACATCGCCGGGCTCGTCGCCCGCATCGAGGAGCGCGAGCACAAGTTCCCGGGCAGCTACCGCTGCCGGGCGCTCGCCGGCCTCGACACCGCGCTGTGGGACCTGCGCGGCCGCGTCGAGGGCAAGCCGGTGGTCGAGCTGCTCGGCGGCCGGCCGCGCCGGCTGCGCGCCTACGCTTCCTCGATGCGCCGCGACATCACGCCCGAGGCCGAGGCCGAGCGCCTGGTGCGGCTGCGGGACCGCGACGGCTACACCGCCTTCAAGTGGCGCGTCGGCGCCGAGTGCGGCCGCGACGTCGACGAGTGGCCGGGGCGCACCGAGGCGGTGGTGCCGACCGTGGCGCGCGCGCTCGGCGCGGGCATCGACAAGCTGGTCGACGCCAACAGCGGCTTCTCGGTGCGCCGCGCGATCGAGGTCGGGCACCTGCTCGAGGCCGAGGGCGTCGGCCACTACGAGGAGCCGTGCCCGTACTGGCACCTCGAGCAGACGCGCGCGGTCGCCGAGGCGCTCACCATCGACGTCACCGGCGGCGAGCAGGACTGGGACCTCGCCACCTGGGCGCGCATGATCGAGATGCGCGCGGTCGACGTGGTGCAGCCGGACGTGATGTACATGGGCGGCCTCTGCCGCACGCTCGAGGTGGTGCGGCTCGCGGCCGCGGCCGGGCTGCCCGTGACCCCGCACAGCGCGAACCTGTCGCTCGTGACGCTGTGCACGATGCACCTCCTGGGCGCGATCCCGAACGGCGGCAAGTACCTCGAGTTGTCGATCGAGGGCCCGGACTACTACCCCTGGCAGCAGGACCTGTTCCTCGGCGAGCCGTACGCGGTGCGCGACGGCCACGTCGCGATCCCGGACGGCCCGGGCTGGGGCGTCGAGATCAACCCGCGCTGGCTCGAGTCCGCCGCCTACCAGTTGAGCGCGGCCGGCGCCTGAGGCGCGCCCGGCGCGCGCCTTGCACGCTCCGGGGCGCGGGCGGTAGCCTTCGGCCCCACGCCACGGCGGGGCACGCCGCCGGGCGCCGCGGCACTTCGGTCGGGCACGCCCGGCCGCGGCCGCAGGCCACACTCGCTGCCACCGGGGGGACGCATGAACAGGATCGGATCGATGCTTGCCTGGGCCGCCGTCGCGCTCTTGGGCGCCGCCGGCTTCGCTGCGCTCGCGCTCAACCACGGCGAGCCGGTGAGCGCGGTGTGGCTGGTCACCGCCGCGCTGTGCGTCTACGCGATCGCCTACCGGTTCTACGGCCGGTTCATCGCCAACCGGGTACTCCGGCTCGACGATACCCGCCCGACCCCCGCCGTGCGCCACAACGACGGCCTCGACTACGTGCCGACCAACAAGTGGGTGCTGTACGGGCACCACTTCGCCGCGATCGCCGGCGCCGGTCCCTTGGTCGGGCCGGTGCTGGCGGCGCAGATGGGCTACCTGCCGGGCACCCTGTGGATCCTGGTCGGCGTCGTGCTCGCCGGGGCCGTGCAGGACTTCATCGTGCTGTTCATCTCGGTGCGGCGCGACGGCAAGTCGCTCGGCCAGATGATCAAGATGGAGCTCGGCCCCGTCGCGGGCGGGCTCGCGCTCGTCGGCGTGCTCGCGATCATGATCATCATCCTCGCGGTGCTCGCGCTCGTCGTGGTCAAGGCGCTGACCGCGAGCCCGTGGGGCCTGTTCACGATCGCGGCGACCATCCCGATCGCGCTGATCATGGGCCTCTACATGCGCCTGATCCGCCCGGGCAAGGTCATCGAGGCCTCGGCGATCGGCGTGGTGCTGCTGCTCGGGGCGCTGTTCCTCGGCCGCAGCGTCGCCGACGACCCGTCCTGGGGGCCGCTCTTCACGCTGAGCGGCCCGGCGCTCGCCTGGGCGCTGATCCTGTACGGCGGCATCGCCGCGAGCCTGCCGGTGTGGCTGATGCTCGCACCGCGCGACTACCTGTCGACGTTCCTCAAGGTCGGCACCGTCGTCGCGCTCGCGCTCGGCATCTACCTCGTCGCGCCGCACCTCGCGATGCCGCGCACCACGCTGTTCATCGACGGCTCGGGGCCGGTGTTCTCCGGCAAGCTGTTCCCGTTCCTGTTCATCACGATCGCCTGCGGCGCCGTGTCGGGCTTCCACTCGCTGATCTCCTCGGGCACCACCCCGAAGATGGTCGAGAAGGAGTCGCACATGCCGCTGATCGGCTTCGGCGGCATGCTGACCGAGTCGTTCGTCGGCATCATGGCGCTCACCGCCGCCTGCGTGCTCGACCCGGGCGTCTACTTCGCGATGAACGCGCCGGCCGCGGTCATCGGCAAGACCGCCGTCGACGCCGCGCAGGTGATCTCCGGCTGGGGCTTCACGATCACGCCCGACCTGATCAGCCAGACGGCGGCCGACATCGGCGAGAAGACGATCCTGTCGCGCGCGGGCGGGGCGCCGACGCTTGCGGTCGGCATGGCGCAGATCCTCGCGGGCATCGTCGGCGGCAAGGCCATGATGGCCATCTGGTACCACTTCGCGATCCTGTTCGAGGCGCTGTTCATCCTGACCGCGGTCGACGCCGGCACGCGCGCCGGGCGCTTCATGATCCAGGACCTGCTCGGCCACGCCTACAAGCCGCTCGGCGACACCCAGTCGCTGTTCGGCAACCTGGTTGCGACCGTGCTGTGCGTGGCCGCCTGGGGCTACTTCCTGTACCAGGGCGTCGTCGACCCGCTCGGCGGCATCAACACGCTGTGGCAGCTGTTCGGCGTCGGCAACCAGATGCTCGCGGGCATCGCGCTGCTGCTGTGCACCAGCGTCCTCATCAAGATGAAGCGCGAGCGCTACGCGTGGGTCACGCTCCTGCCGACCGCGTGGCTGCTCGTGACCACGCTGACCGCCGGCGTGCAGAAGATCTGGAGCCCCGACCCCAAGATCGGCTTCCTGGCGCTCGCCCACAAGTTCGGCGCCGCGGCGGCGGAGGGCAAGGTGCTGGCGCCGGCGAAGTCGGCGGCCGAGATGCAGCGCGTGATCTTCAACAACTACCTGGACGCGGTCGTCTGCGGCCTGTTCGTGACGCTGGTGGTGCTGATGTGCCTGTTCGCGGTGCGGATCTGCATCCGGGCGCTCGGCGACCCCAAGCCCACGGCGATGGAGCTGCCCGGCGGCCCGGTCGGGGCCGCGCCGTGAGCGGCGCGCAGGACACGGGACCCGGTGCGCGGCTCAAGGCCGCGCGCCGCGCGTTCAAGCAGATGTTCGGGATCCCGGACTTCGAGCGCTACTGCGAGCACCTGCGCGAGCACCACCCGGAGCGGCCGCTGCCGACCGAGCGCGAGTTCCACGCGATGGCGATCGACCGGCGCTACGGCGCCGCCCGCCCGCGCTGCTGCTGACGGTGGCGGAGGGGCGCGACCCGCCGGCGCCGGGTGGCGCCGTGACGCTCGCGCTCGCCGCGGCCTTCCCGGCGCTCGGGCGGCTCGAGCCGCGCGACCGCGAGCTGCTCGAGCAGGGCGTGGCGCGCGCCGCGCTGCCGGCGGGCGCCGTGGCCTTCGAGCCGGGCGCCGCCTGCGAGCACTTCCTGCTGCTGCTCGCGGGCTCGGTGCGGGTGGAGCTGCTGTCGGAGTCGGGTCGCGAGATCGTGCTGTACCGCGTCGAGCCCGGCGAGACCTGCGTGCTCACGACCGCGTGCCTGCTCGCCCGCGAGCGCTACGGCGCGCGCGCCGTCGCCGAGACCGAGGCCGTGGCGGCGCTCGTGCCGCGCGCGCTCTTCGAGCGCCTGCTCGCGAGCTCCGCGGCGTTCCGCGACTTCGTGTTCGCGGCCCAGGCGAGCCGCCTGACGACGCTGCTCGCGCTGGTCGAGGAGGTGGCCTTCGGCCGGCTCGATGCGCGCCTCGCGCGCCGGCTGCTCGAGCTCGCCGGCGCCGACGGCGCGGTGCTGTTGACGCACCAGGCGCTCGCCGCCGAGCTCGGCACCGCGCGCGAGGTCGTCAGCCGCCTGCTCAAGGACCTCGAGCGGCGCGGCTGGATCCGGCTCGAGCGCGGCGGGCTCGCGCTCCTCGACCGCGCGGCGCTCGCCGCCTTCGCCGCCGCCGCGGCTCGGTGACCGCGGTTACAGACGGACGGGCGCGGTCCCGGCATCGTCACCGCCGTACCCCTGGCCGGAGACCGCCATGAAGAACGTCGGATCGGTGGATCGCGCGCTGCGCGTCGTCGTGGGCCTCGCGCTGCTCAGCCTCGTGTTCGTCGGCCCGCACACGGCGTGGGGCTGGATCGGCGTGGTGCCGCTCCTGACCGGGCTCGTGAGCTTCTGCCCGCTGTACACGGTGCTCGGCATCCGCACCTGCCCGGCGCCTCCGAAGCGCTGAGCGGCGGCGCCGTTCCGCTCGGCGGCGCGAGCCGCTAGCATCGGGGGGTCTCCACCTGCCGAGGCCGACCCGATGCGACCTGCTGCCGTCCTTGCCGCCCTGGCGCTGGCTGCGCCCGCGGCACACGCCGCCGACATCCTGATCCAGGGCGCGCGCCTCTACGACGGCGGGGGCGGCGCGCCGGTCGTCGCCGACGTGCGCGTGCACGGCGATCGCATCGCCGCGGTGGCGCCGCAGCTGCGGCCGCGGGCGGGGGAGGCGCTGCGCCCGGCACGCGGACTCGCGCTCGCGCCGGGGTTCATCGACATGCACAGCCACGGCGACCGCCACCTGCTCGCCGACCTCGACGCGGCGACGGTCGCGCGCCAGGGCGTCACCACGATCGTGGTGGGCCAGGACGGCGAGTCGAACTTCCCGCTGGCCGCGTGGCTCGGCCGGCTCGATGCGACGCCGGCGGCGATCAACGTGGCGAGCATGGCCGGCCATGCGACGCTGCGCACCCAGGTGATGGGCCGTGACCTGTACCGGCCGGCGAGCGCGGCGGAGGTCGCGCGCATGGGCGCGCTGCTCGAGCAGGAGCTCGCCGCGGGCGCCTTCGGGCTGTCGACGGGCCTCGAGTACGAGGAGGCGCACTCGGCGACCACGGAGGAGGTCATTGCGCTCGCCCGGGTGGCGGCGCGGGCGCACGGGTTCTACATCAGCCACGTCCGCGACGAGGCCGACGGGGTGTTCGCGGCCTTCGACGAGGTGCTGCGCATCGGGCGCGAGGCGCACCTGCCGGTCGAGATCACGCACATCAAGCTCGGCTCGCCGGCGCACTGGCACGAGGCGGCGAGCCGCGTGCCGGGTTACTTCGCGGCGGCGCGCCGCGAGCACGTCGACCTCAAGGCCGACGTCTACCCGTACCCGTACTGGCACTCGACGATCCGGGTGCTGGTGCCCGACCGTGACTTCGAGAACCCGCAGAAGGTCGCGGCAGGCCTCGCGGCCAACGGCGGTGCCGCGGCCGTGCGCCTCGCGCGCTACGTGCCGGACCGGACGCTCGAGGGGCTGAACCTCGCGCAGATCGCCGAGCGCTGGGGCACGACCCCGGTCGAGGCCTACATCCGCATCGTGCGCGCAACCGCCGCGGAGGCGGACGGCGGCGAGCGCCTCGAGGACGTCATCGTCGCCTCGAT
>JAFEDP010000130.1 GCA_018241545.1 Pseudomonadota bacterium | reverse complement strand
GGCCGCGGCCGGCAGCTGCGGCGGCGCCACGAGCGCGAGCCGCGTCGCCGGCGCGTAGTGCGCCGCCGTCGTTCCGGGGGCCCGCGGCCCCTCGCCCGCCGCGGCGCGCCGGAGCGGGCCGATGGTGTCCTCGAGCTCGGCCAGGGCCACGCCGCCGGGGCGCAGCAGCAGGGGCTCACCGACGAGGCTGACGATCGTCGACTCGAGCCCGACGCGGCACTCGCCGCCGTCCAGGATGAAGGGCGCCTCGGCGCCGAATTCCTCGCGCACGTGAGCGGCATGGGTGGGGCTGACGCGACCGTAGCGGTTCGCCGACGGCGCCGCGACGCCACCGCCGAACCCGCGCAGCAGCGCCTGGGCGAGCGGATGCGCCGGTACGCGCAGGCCCACGCTGTCCTGCCCGCCCGTCAGTGCGTCCGCCACGCCCGCCGCGCGCGGCAGGATCAGCGTCAGCGGACCCGGCCAGAATCGCGCCGCCAGCCGGGCGGCCGCCGCCGGAACCTGCGCCGCCCACAGCGGCAGCTGCGCGGCGTCGGCGAGGTGCACGATGAGCGGATGCCCCGCCGGCCGGCGCTTGAGCGCGTAGATCTTGGCGATCGCCGCCGCGTTGCGGGCGTCCGCGCCGAGCCCGTAGACCGTCTCGGTGGGGAATGCCACCAGCTCGCCGGCGCGCAGCAGCGCGACGGCGCGGTCGATGTCGTCGGCACCGGTCATGCCGGCGGCGGCGACTCGCGCACCCGCCGGTCGAGCTCGCGCGCGAGCCCGAACAGCGTCAGCGGCGCGCAGCCCTCCGCCTTGTTGTTGGCGATCACGATCGCCTCGTTGCCGCGGCCGAGGATGCGGCCGAGCAGGGTCGCGACCGCCGCGCGGTTGATCGCATCCGGGTCGACGATGCGGTCGAAGGGGAAGTAGCGCTCGCGCGCCGCCTCGTAGTCCTGCTGCGGGTGCAGCATCCAGCGCACGATCACCGTCCCCGACAGCCAGGCGTTCTCACCCAGCACCGTCGCCTGCTCGAGCACGCCGGGCATGCGCGGATGCACGTTGAAGCAATGGGTCACGCCGTTTCGCGCCAGGGCGTCGCTGTAGGCGGGCCCCAGCATCTCGCGGTTGCGCAGCTCCACCGCGTACTGAGGCCCGCGCGGCAGGGCGTCGAGGAACGCCGCCAGCGCGGTGGTGAAGAGCTGCGGGTCGCGCGCGTAGGGCAGCCCGAGCGGCGGGAACTGGAACAGCAGCGCGCCGAGCCGCTCGCCCAGCCCCTCCACCGCCGGCGCGACGATGCGCTCGAGCGCGTAGCGCAGGTCGAGGAAGCGGTCCACGTCGGGCGTCACCGCCACGTTGCGGGCCTGCCGATCAATCGGCGTGGTCAGCGCGGCGTGCGCCTTGACGACGAAGCGGAAGTCCGGCGGCACCATCCCCGCGTACTCGCGGAATTCCTCCGCGGTCAGCGGCGCATAGAACGTGCGATCGACGCTGACGGCCCTCAGCAGCGGGTGGCGCGCATACGCCACGAGTCCCTGGCGGGCCAGCAGCTGCTCGCCGGCGCGGTGGGCGTAGACGATGCCGGTCCAGCCGGGGAACGACCAGCTCGAGGTCCCGAGCCTGAGGCCCGGCGGCAGCTGGCCGGCGACGGCCGCGAGGTCGGCCGGCAGCGACGCCGTGCCGATCTGGTCGGCCTCGGCGCCGCTCGCGGCGAACAGCTCGAACTGGCGGGTGGGATCGGGGGTCACGGCGGGCACCGGCTCACTGGCATGCAACTTAAAGCGTGCGGCGGGCGGCGGCAACCGCCTGCGTCACATCGCCGAGCCCGGCCCGCCGCCGGGACCGGCGCTCGCTAGTCCAGCGCCCGGCGCTCCCAGTCGG
The DNA here is from genome assembly GCA_018241545.1 of Pseudomonadota bacterium. GTDB lineage: Bacteria > Pseudomonadota > Gammaproteobacteria > Steroidobacterales > Steroidobacteraceae > CAIKZZ01. The sequence goes on along the minus strand of JAFEDP010000130.1, from coordinate 5,960 downwards.
CCGCGCTGCGCCGCAACTCGTAGGTCGGCCAGTACTTCTTGTCGAGCTTGAGCGTGATGACCTCGACCGAGTTGTTCCAGGTGACGGTCTTGAGCCGCAGCGACGCGCGGTCCTCCTTGCCACCGACGACCTGCAGGAACGCGTCGAGGTCCGGCGTCGGGCGGCCATCGACCTCGACGATCCGCCGCCCGGCCCACAGGCCGTAGCGGGTCGCCGGCGAGCCGTACAGGAAGAACGCCACGAACACGCCGTTGGGCGGCACGCCGCGTTGGGCCGCGAGGGCCCGGTGCGGCGCCTGCAGCACCGCGCCCGCCCACACCAGCACGCGATCGATGTCGGCGCCGCGCAACGCAGCGGTCGCCACCTCCACCGTCAGCGCCGCTCCGCCCCGCCAGACCGTGACGCGCACGGCGGGACGCTGCACCGCACGATCCACCTCGCGGAAGCGATTGACGATCGCGCCGTCGATCGCGAGTACGAGGTCGCCGGTCTGCAGCACCTCGGCGGCCGCCGAGCCCGCGACCAGCCGCCCGACGCCGAGCACCTGGCGCCGGCCGGGGCTGTGGGTCTCGATCTGGCGCACCCAGTCGTCGGTGAGTCCGAGCTTGCGGGCCACCGACAGCGGGACCGGCTGCAGCTCCGCCTCCAGCGAGCGCAGCGGCTGTCCGCTGCGCACCTGATCGAGCATCGCCGTCACCACCTCGGCCGGCACGCCCAGGTTCTGCTGCTGCAGCTCCCGGCCGCTGTCGAAGGCGAAGCTCGACCAGAGGGCGCGGATGTCGCCGGCCTTGTCGGTGATGACGCCGTCGAAATCAGTCGGGCCGTTGACGAGCGTCGCGACCTCGAGATTGGAGTCGCGGAACGCGAGCGTGCGCGACAGCGGGAACTGCGCCGGCTCGACCGCCGCGACCCGGCTCTCGATCGCCGCCAGCCGCTGGTCCGCCCGCAGGCCGACCACCCAGACGTCGTCGCCCGGGGCGAGCTCGCGGGTCGAGAAGCGCGCGGCACGCACCGGGGTCGTCCCGATCAGGCGCGGGTCGTAGGAGACGATCGCGAGGTTGTGCAGCGGGTGGATGTACTCGACGCGGCCCGGCACCTCGATCGTCCCGGCGAAGGTCAGGCGCACGTCGCCGAGCGCGACTGGAACGGTGTTGCGGTCGGTGACCACCAGCCCGCGCGCCGCGTCGACCACGACGCCCGTGCCTCGATAGCTGCGCTCGGTGACGCCGGACACCGAATACGGCATGTCGAAGTTGATCGCGACCAGAGACGGCGCGAGCCGATCGGCGCGCGGGTCGCCGCTGCCGCCGAAGGTCGTGCTCGCCGGCTGCAGCGGGGTCGGCGCCGGGCCGTCGGCGAGCGCCCGGCACGGCCAGTAGCCCTGCACGTCGTCGCGATGGCAGCGGTGCGCCGGGAACCAGCGTCGATCGATGCGCACCACCCGCAGCTGCGGCGCGCGCGGGTCCTCGAGCGTGAAGAAGCGCGCCGTCGCGCGGTCGCCCTGCGCGAGGCCGGCCAGCGCCTGCTCGAAGTCGTCGAGCGTGTCGAGCGCTCGACCGTTGAACGACGTCAGCACGGCGCCGCGCGGCACGCCGGCGGCACCGAAGACGTAGCCGGGGTTGGCGACGTACACGCCGCGGATCGGCACGTTGAGGTGGCGCGCCATCTGGTACGAGAGGTGGTTCAGGACGGCGTCGCCGAACTCCAGGTACTCGTCGGGCGTGATGGCGTGCAGGTCGCCGACCGGCACCTCGCGCGTCAGGACCTCGCCGCCGCGCTGCACTTCGACGCGCACGTGGCGCCCGACGGCATCGTCGAGGATGCCCTCCAGCGTCAGGAACTCCGTGACGTAGCGGCCATCGATGCGCACCAGAACGTCACCCGGCTCCAGCACGCCGTCGGCCGGCGCGCCCGGCTGCACTTCCTTGACGACCAGCATCCCGACCTGCTTCGGGAAGCTGCGACGCACGTCGGCCTCGGTGTCGGCGCGCAGCCCCAGTCGCCGCAGCTCGTCATAGGGCGTGTAGTCGAAGACCGTCTCGAGCGTGCCGCGCGGCACGGGCTTGCCCGCCTGGATCAGTCGCAGCGCGCGCACCACGCGGTCGAGCGGCAGGTAGAAGCTGGATGCCGACTGGCTCGAGCCGCCGGCGTTGAGCGCGACCGCGCGGCCGCGCACGTCGACCACCGGCGAGCCCGAGGACCCGCCCGAGGTGCTGGACGCCGCCTGGTAGTAGAAGGTGTTGAAGTCGTTGTACTTGCCGACCCCATAGGCTGGAGCGTCGCGGTCGAGCCGCGCCAGCGTGCCGGCGAGGATCGACAGCTGCTCGCCGGCGTCGTTGCCGACGACGCGGATCTCGGTGCCGATCTTCGCGCCGTCCGGCGCCAGCGGGATCTCGGGCGGCTGGATGAACTTCAGGCGCGCCGGGTCGTAGCGGTAGATGCCGAAGTCGTGCACCGGGTCGCGGTACACCGGGTAGAGCTGCACTTCCTCGCGGTTCATGAACACGGCCTGCGCCGTGACCGGCCCCGGAGTGACCACGTGGCGGTTGGTGAGGATCAATCCGCGGCGCGCGTCGACCACGAAGCCGGTCGCCTGCGCCGAGGAGTTCCACTCGGTGTCGAAGGCGCGCGTCTGGTCGATCTGGATGGCGACCACGCCGGCGGCGATGCGTTCGAGGGTGCGCGCCCACTCCGGCCGGGCCTCGCCGGATGCCGCCGGCGCCACCGCCGCGTCCAGGTCGCCCGCCGGCGCCGCCCCGGCGGCTGCGCCGAGCGCCGCCGCCGCAACGAGCGCCGCGCGAGAGAATGCCGCGAGTCGGGCCGTCGCGCCGCGCATCAGTACCGATACCCGAACGCAGCGTGGAAACGCTCGGCGATCTCGTCGGCCGTCAGGCGGTGCGACTGAGTGCCGTGGTGCTCCACCTTGATCGAGCCCAGGAGCGAGGCGAGGCGCCCCGTCGTCGGCCAGTCGTAACCGCTCGTCAGGCCGTGGATGAAGCCGGCCCGGTAGGCATCGCCGCAGCCGGTCGGGTCGACGACGCGCTCGGCGCGCACCGCCGGGACCGGCGTCACCGTACCGTCGGCGTAGATCTTCGAACCCTCGGCGCCGCCGGTGACGACGTAGGCGCGGCAGCGCGCCGCGATCGCCTCGGGCCCGAGCCCGGTCCGCTCCTGCAGCAGCTGGCCCTCGTAGTCGTTGACGATCACCCAGCTGGCCTGCTCGAGGAAAGTCTCGAGGTCGGCGCCGCCGAACATCGGCAGTCCCTGGCCGACATCGAAGATGAACGGGATGCCGCGCTCGCTGAACTCGCGCGCGTGGCGGATCATCCCTTCACGGCTGTCCGGGCCCACGAGCCCGAGCGACACGCCGGCACCGGCCGGCACCCCGATCGTTCCGGAGTGCTGCATCGCGCCCGGATGAAACGCCGTGATCTGGTTGTCGTCGAGGTCGGTCGTGATGAAGCACTGGGCCGTGTGCGTGTCGGGCACGACCTGCACGTGGTCGAGCGCCACGCCGTGGCGGCGCAGCCACGCGGCGTACGGGTCGAAGTCCTCGCCGACGGTGGCCAGCACGAGGCTCGGCACGCCGAGCAGCGCGAGGTTGTAGGCGATGTTGCCCGCGACGCCGCCGTAGTTGCGCCGCAGCTGCGGCACCAGGAACGACACCGACAGCATGTGGATGCGATCCGGCAGGATGTGGTCCCGGAAGCGTCCGTCGAACACCATCACGGTGTCGTACGCGAGCGAGCCACAGATCATCACCGTCATCAGCGCGAGCCTCCGGGCAGGGCGGCCCACCATACCGGCCGGCGGCGGGCCGCGCCAGCGCCCGCGGCGCGCGGGCGTCAGCGGTCGAGCAGTACGAGCCCCCAGCTCGCCGCCAGCAGCACGAAGGAGACGAACACCGCGGCCGAGCCGAGATCCTTGGCGAGGCCCGAGAGCGGGTTGCGCTCGGTGCCGATGCGGTCGATGGCGGCCTCGACGGCGCTGTTGAGCAGCTCGACGATCAGGATCAGCAGCATCGGCGCGATCAGCACGGCGCGCTCGACGCCGCTGCGACCGAGCCAGAGCGCCAGCGGCAGCAGCACGAGGGCCAGCAGGCACTCCTGGCGGAACGCCGCCTCCTCGCGCCAGCAGCCGGCAAGCCCCTGGCCGGTGTTGGCGAAGGCCTTGAGCACGCGCGCGACGCCGCGCGGCTTGTTCCCCGGGCGTACCGGCCCGGGGCCGGCCCCGGCGACGCTCACGCAGCGGGCTTCCAGCTCAGGTCGAGATGCTTGGCGGCGCGCACGTCGTCCAGCCGCCTGACCGGCAGCGTGTACGGAGCACCCTTCAGTCGCGCCGGGTCGTCGACCGCCTCCCGCCGGATCGCGACCATGGCGTCGACGAACCCGTCGAGCGTCTCCTTGGCCTCGGTCTCAGTCGGCTCGATCAGCAGACACTCCGGCACCAGCAGCGGGAAGTAGGTCGTCGGCGCATGGTGGCCGAAGTCGAGCAGCCGCTTGGCAAAGTCCATCGCCGTCGTGCCGTGCTCGCGCGCCTCGCGCTTCATCGTCAGGATGAACTCGTGGGTGGCACGCCGCGCAGGATAGGCCGGCTCGAAGCCGGCCTGCCGCAGGCGCGCGAGCAGGTAGTTGGCGTTCAGCGTCGCGTACTCGCCGACCCGCTGGAGCCCCTCGCGGCCCTCCATGCGCATGTAGATGTAGGCGCGCAGCAGCACGCCGACGTTGCCCATGAACCCGGACAGGCGCCCGATCGACTGCGGCAGGTCGCGCTCGTCGAGCCAGCGGTAGGCGTCGCCGTCGCGCCCCACCACCGGGATCGGCAGGAACGGCTCGAGGCGCGCGCCCACGCCGACCGCCCCGGCGCCGGGGCCACCGCCCCCGTGCGGCGTCGAGAAGGTCTTGTGCAGGTTCATGTGGATCACGTCGAAGCCCATGTCGCCGGGCCGCACCTTGCCGAGGATGGCATTGAGGTTCGCGCCGTCGTAGTACAGCAGCCCGCCGGCCGCGTGCACGAGCTGCTCGATCTCGGCAATCGTCCGCTCGAACACGCCGAGGGTGGACGGGTTCGTGAGCATGATGCCGGCCGTGCGCGGGCCCACCACCCGGCGCAGCGCCTCGAGGTCGCAGTCACCCTCGGCGTTGCACGGAATCTCGATCACCTTCATGCCGCACATCGAGGCGGTGGCCGGATTGGTGCCGTGCGCGGCCTCCGGCACGATGATCTCGTCGCGCGCGAGATCCCCGCGCGCGCGGTGGTAGGCGCGGATCATCGCGACTCCGGCGAACTCTCCCTGGGCGCCAGCCATCGGTGTCAGCGACACCGCGCGCATGCCGGTGACCTCCTTGAGCATGTCCTGCAGCTCGTAGAGGCACGCCAGCACGCCCTGCCCGAGCGACACCGGCGCGAGCGGATGCCGCGACAGGAACTCGGGCAGCATCGCGTACTGATTGCAGCCGCGCGGGTTGTACTTCATCGTGCAGGAGCCGAGCGGGTAGAACTGCGTGTCGATCGAGAAGTTGAGCTGCGACAGTCGCGTGTAGTGGCGCACCGCCTGCAGCTCCGACACCTCCGGCAGCATGGGCCGGCGGCGGCGGCGCAGCTCCGCGGGCACGTCGGCCGTGGTCGGCGGCGGCATCTGCGCATGGGCGCAGCGCCCGCTGCGCGAGTGCTCGAAGATCGTCGGTTCGCGCGGCGGCGCGGCGGTCGGGGCAGTCGGGGCGTCGTTCATGGCTCGCTCCTGCTCAGGCGGCCCGGGCGGCGCCGAGCACCGCCGCGAGGGCCGAGGCGTAGGCCGCGATGTCGGCGGCGGTCTTGGTCTCGGTGGCGCAGACGAGCAGCGCGTGGCCGAGCTCCGGGTAGTCGCGCGAGGCGTCGTAGCCGGCGGCGATGCCGCGCGACGCCAGCGCCTCGAGTACCGGCGCGACCGGCCGGTCGAGCACGACGAGCGCCTCGTGGAA
>JAFEDP010000012.1 GCA_018241545.1 Pseudomonadota bacterium | reverse complement strand
GCCGCCCGGCCCCGACTCCTCGCCGGCCGCCGCGAACACGATCACGAAGTCCGCGTGGTCGGCGTGGCTGATGAAGTGCTTGACGCCGTTGATCACGAAGTCGCCGCCCTTCTCGACCGCGGTGGCCTTCATGCCGCGCACGTCCGAGCCCGCGCCGGGCTCGGTCATCGCCAGGCAGTCGACGCGCTCGCCGCGCACCGACGGGAACAGGTAGCGCTCGCGCTGCTCGCCCTCGCAGGCGCACAGGATGTTGGAGGGACGCCCGACGCAGTTGTAGTGCAGCGCGTAGCCGGTGCGGCCGAGCTCCTTCTCGTACAGCACCCAGGTGACGGTGTCGAGGCCGGCGCCGCCGACCTCGGCCGGCATGTTCGCGGCGTAGAGCCCGGCGTCGATCGCCTTCTGCTTGAGCTCGCGATGGAGCTCGGGGCGCAGCACCCCCGTCTCCTCGATCTCGCGCTCGTGGGGCATCAGCTCGTGGGTGACGAAGTCGCGCGTGGTCTTGATGATCAGGCGCTGCTCGTCGGTGAGTGCGAAGTCCATCGTCGTCCCCCTCCGTTATCCCGTCCGGGCGCGGGCGCGCCGCGACACCGGCCGCAGCTCCTCGGGCACCGTGCCGCTGCGCGCGGCCTCAATCGCCCAGCCGTGCCACAGCTCGAGCTGCAGCCGGAGCTGGCCGAGCACCCGCGCCGCCGGCCACTCGGGGCCGCTCAGCACCGCGCTCGAGGTCAGCCCGTTGATGAAGGTCGTCACGGCGCCGAGCACCTGCTCGCGCACCGGCGGCGGCCACCCGGCCCACTCCGGCCAGTGGGTCGCGAAGCAGCGCTCGTAGAGGCGCATGTACTCGCGGTGCACCCAGGCGTTGATCCGCCGCCAGCGCCGGTCGGTGGGCACCTGCCCCCAGAACCCGATCCAGAAGGCGCATTCGGTGGTGCGCTGTGCATCGAGCGGCAAGGTCTCGGCCAGCAGGTCGAGCAGCCCCATCTCGGCGCCCGCGGCACGCGCGGCGAGGCGCTCCTCCATGCGCTTCAGGATCAGGCGCAGCGCGGCCAGGATGATCTCCTGCTTCGAGTCGAAGTAGTGGGCGATCATCCCGGTCGTGTAGCCGGCCTCGCGCGCGATGCGCACGACGGTCGCCTGCTCGAAGCCGTGCTGCGCGACCACGCGGCAGGCGACGGTCGCGATCTCGTCGCGCCGCGCCGCGTGGTCGACGATCTTCGGCATCGCCGCGCCTCAGCCCTTCTGCATCGAGATGCCGCGCCCGGCGTCCGCCGGGCGCGGGAGCTTCGCGTGCTCGGCCGCGAGCGCCGCGAGGCCCTCGTGCAGGCGCGCCGGCATCGGCGCGGTCCTGCCGGCCTTGGTGTCGACGTGCAGCCACAGCTGCTCCGCGGTCGCGGCCAGCACGCCGTCCCGGCTACGGTGCAGGCCGTGGAACAGCCGGAAGCGCTTGGCGTCGACGTCCAGCACCTGGGTCGTGACGTACACCGTCTCGTTCTGGCCGACCTCGGCGAGGTAGCGCACGTGGGTCTCGGCGGTGAACGGCGAATGGCCGGCGGCCCGGTAGGCCTCGTCGACGCCGAGGCGCCGCAGCAGCACGTCGACCGCGTCACCGAAGATCTGGAAGTAGCGCGCGTCGGTCAGGTGGCCGTTGTAGTCGATCCACTCGGGGCGGACCACCGTCTCGGCGAGCCTGAGCGGCGCGCCCGGCGCCGCCGCCGGGGCCTTGGCGGCGGCGTCGTTGTAGAGCCGCGCCTCGAGCGCCTTCAGGGTGCGGCCGGCGCCGATGTCGAACTGCCGCAGGACCTGCTGGATCGCGACCAGGTAGTCGTCGCGCAGCCGCTCGAGCTCGCGGATCGAGCGCCCGGCCGCCTGCTCGGCAGTGCCCTCGACCATCCGGTCGATGAGCTCCTCGGTCAGCTCCGGCGCCTCGAGCTTGGTCCACGGCCACTTCAGGCACGGTCCGAACTGGTGCAGCATGTGGCGCATGCCGGGCTCGCCACCGGCGAGGTGGTAGATCTGGTTGGTGCCCATCGCCGCCCAGCGCAGGCCCGGCCCGTAGACGATCGACTCGTCGAGCTCGCCGGTGGTGGCCACGCCGTCGTTGACCATGTGCAGGATCTCGCGCCACAGCGCCTCCTGCAGGCGGTCCGTCAGGTGGCCCGGGATCTCCTTGCGCACCTTGAGCCCGTGCATGCCGATGTAGGTGTAGAAGCGCTTGGCGGCCTCGATGGCCTCGGGCGAGGTGCGGGCGCCGCCGACGAGCTCGACGAGCGGCAGCAGGTAGACCGGATTGAAGGGGTGTCCGACGATCAGGCGCTCCGGCGCGACCATGTCCTTCTGCAGGTCGGACGGCATGAGCCCGGACGTCGAGGAGGCGATCACGACGTCGGCCGCCGCGTGGCGGCTGACCTCGGCGAGCACGCGCTGCTTGAGCGGCAGCTGCTCGGGGATGTTCTCCTGGATGAAGTCCGCCTGCGCGGCCATCGCGTTGAGGTCGGTGGTGAAGCTGAGCTTGCCCTTCGGCGGCAGCGGCGCGGACGTCAGGCGCGCGAGCGCGGGCTCGGCGTTGGCCACCGCGCCGCGGATCCACGCCTCCATCTCGGGCTTGACGTCGGCGGCGATCACGTCGATGCCGAAGTGCAGCGCGCGCGCGGCCCAGCCGCCGCCGATCACGCCCGTGCCAAGGAGTCCCAGGGTCTTAACTTGCCGCATGGTGCCGACGCTCCGGCGGCGCACGCGCGCCGCGTTTTTTTAATGTGGAGCCAATAATATAACACGCGTCTCGCCCGGATAGCGCGGGAGCGGGGCACACGGCAGGTCGGGGGTACGGGCCGGGAGCCCGCGGCACCCGCCCCCGGCCGGACGGCCGGGAGGGGTGGCCGGCGGGCCCGGACGGGCCCGCCGGCGTGGGGTCGCCAAATCAGAACTTCTGGCCGAACCCGATCGAGAAGGTCCGCGGCTGCGCCGGAATCACGTACGGCTGCAGGCAGGTGCCCACCGTGCACGAGACGAAGCGCGAGATCTCGGCGCGTTGGTCGGTCACGTTCGTCACCGTGAACTTCCAGCTCATGTTGCCCTTCTCGACGCCCGCCGACAGGTCGGCCAGGTAGTACGCGGGCTGCATGCCGATGACCTGCTGGTCCGCCGTCTTGAGCGCCGGCGCCGTCTCGGTCTGGTACACGACCGCCGCCTGCACGTTGGCATCCCAGTCGTTGCCGAGGCTGAAGGCGTACCGCAGGACGGTGTTGGCCTTGAACTTCGGCGCGATCGGCATGTCCGCGCCCGCCGGCGCCAGCGGCGTGAATCCGCCGGCCGGGTTGCCGCTCGCATCGGTGTAGGTGCAGTTCGGCGTGGTCACGACCTTGCCGGCACCGTCGGTCACGCCGCAGTAGTTGTCCTGCAGGCGCGACTGCAGCAGCGTCGCATTCACCGACCAGGTGAATCCGCCGCCCACCGCCCACTCGAGCTCGGACTCGACGCCCTTGATGCGCGCGTTGCCGCCATTCTGGATGATGGTCACGCTGTTGGGCCCGAGGAACGAGAACTGGAAGTCGTTCCAGTCCTCCCAGAACACCGAACCGTTCCAGCGCAAGTGGTGGTTGAGCCACTGCGTCTTCCAGCCGACCTCGTAGTTCTTGAGGTAGTCCGCCTGGTACGGCCCGATACCCGCCGCCGCCGTGCGGTTGACACCGCCCGGCCGGAAGCCCTCGGAGTAGGTCGCGTAGATCATCTTGTCGGGCGTGATCTTGTAGGTCAGGTTCACGCGCGGCACGTGGCCACTGTCGGCGACGCGCTTGTCGAGGTCGGTGCAGGGAATGCCGTTGACCGTCGGCGGCCCGAAGCACTTGTCCATGCCCGAGGAGTACCCGGACAGGGCGTTGTAGTTGGCCGAGTAGCCATAGAAGCCCTGCAGGGTGTTGTCGGTCTTGAAGTAGCGATAGCCGACCGTGCCGGAGAGCTTCGCGGTCATGTCCCAGGTGACCTGGGCGAACGCCGCCTGGTCGCGGTCGACGCGCTGCTCGTCGGTCAGCCAGATCGTGTTCGGGAGCGTCGGGATCGACAGGTAGTCCGCGAAACCAAGCGGGTTGTGGTCCCCGTACGGGCTGTTATTGAAGCTATACCCGAGACCCGGCATTGCGTACTGCTCGAAGATGTCGTGCAGCTGGCGCTGCACGAATACGCCGATGGTGCCCTTGACCGGGTACTGCTGCGGCGTCGACAGGCGCAGCTCGTGGCTGAACTTCTCGAAGTAGCCCTTCGAGATCACGATCTCCTGCGGCATGATCGGCGCGCCGCCGGTCGGGTTGTTCGGGTCCGGCGAGTTGCCGCGCCAGATCGCACCCGAGCCGTACAGCTGGTCATAGAAGAACGAATAGTCGGCATAGTCCGCGATCGAGTGGGTATTGCGCTTCATGTAAGCGCCCGCATACACGAGGTCGAAGTCGTGGATCTTGCCCTCGATCGTCAGCGCACCCTGCACCCAGGAGTCCTGCGAGTTCTCGGGTGAGAAGTGCGTGACCGAGAGGTCACCGACTGCCGGGTCGTAGCCGAAGAAACCCTCGCTATTGGTCGACTGGCCCATGACCGACGGCGTCACGGTCCAGTTCTCGCCGAGGTCGAGCTTCAGCGCGCCGCGACCACCCTTGATGTCCACGGTGTTGTAGCGGTTCTTGACCCACGGCGCGTTGCTGATCGAGCCCGCGCCCACCGAGCCCGGGCTGTAGGGCGTGCAGTCGTTGTAGGAACACCACGTCGGGAACGTGCGGATGCCGTTCTGGATGCCCGCCGCGAGGTTCGTGCCGGCGACGTTGTTGATGAAGCCGGCGTCGTGCTCGTCCCACGCCACGAGCCGGACTGCCGCGATCGGCGACAGCGGGATGTTGATGAAGCCCTCAGCCACGTAGCCGATGCCATCATGCGCGACGTCGTTGATCGCGAGGTCGTAGCCGGCCGAGAACTTCGCGGGATCCGGCTTGTTGGTGATGATGCGGATCGTGCCCGCCTGCGAGCTCGAGCCGAACAGGGTGCCCTGCGGCCCCTCTAGAACCTCGACGCGCGCGATGTCGTAGACGTGCAGGTCCGGCGTGCCGTCGATGGTCGTGACCGGCTGCTCGTCGATGTAGGTGCCGACACTGGGCTGGGAGCCGGAGTGGTTCTCGTTGGCGCCGCTGACCACGCCGCGCATATACACGTGCGAGGAGCCAGGCTGGCCGTTGCCGCCCTGGCCCTGGCCGCGGCTGTAGGCGACGCTCGGCAGGTACTTGACGTAGTCGTCGAGGTTCGTGATGTGCAGCTCTTCGAGCTTCTCGGTGCCGAGCGCGACGATCGCCACCGGCACGTCCTGCATGCGCTCGCTCTTCTTCTGCGCGGTAACGACGACCTCTTCGAGGCCGCCACCGGCGTCCGCCTTCTGCTGCGCGTACGCGGCCGGCGCGCCCGCGAGCACGGCGGAGATCGCCGAGGCTAGCGGCAGGTGGCGGAGCACCGCGCGCCTCGTGGCCGCGGCGCCGGCCGGCTCGGCCGGCCGCCGGTCATTCAGATGTCGTCTACGGTTCATGTCATCGCTCCCCTGCTCATTGAGAATGGACCAAGTCATCGCTGTGCATCAGTCGTGCGAGTCTACGAAATCCGGCACCTGCGGATAGCACTCGAGCACCGGCCCGAGTGCAGCCTTGAGGGGCCCGAGCCATGGCTCGTAATGGCGCCAGTGGTCGACCCCCTCGCGGTAGATCGGCCGGCGTACCTGCTCGGAACTGGCGGTGCGCACCGCCCGCTCGTTCTCGTAGAAGCGCAGGCAGCGTTCGTGGAACGGCAGCCCGCAGTAATCGAGCAGCCGGCGCACCTCGGCCTCGGTGTCGTCGATCAGCCGCTCGTAGATGACGCGGTGCACCCGCCCGGGCAGCACGGCGTCGAAGTGCGCCATCAGCTCGACGTAGTCGCGGTAGTACCGACCGACGTCGTCCAGCGAGTACGAGAAGCTCTGGCCGCGGGCGAAGTGCTGCTTGAAATTCGAGAGGCAGCAGCCGAGCGGGTGGCGCCGCGCGTCGATGATCTTCGCATTCGGCAGGATCAGGTGGATCAGGCCGACCTGCAGGAAGTTGTTCGGCATCTTGTCGATGAAGTACGGCGCGTCGGTCTTGCGCTGCACCCGCGTCTGCGCGAGGTACTCCTCGCCGAGCTCGCGCAGCCGCGCGTGCGCCAGGTCCCCGACGACGCTCGGGAAGCGCCGCTCGCCGGCGCTGATCGGGTCGGCGTCCGCCTCCGGGTGCGCACCGGAGCCGGCGTCCGCGCCGTCGCCGGCCGGGGCAATCAGGTCGCGGGCCATGCGCGGAATGTCGGGCAGCTCCATCGTGCCCTCGACGAGCGGGTGGCTCGCGAGGATCTGCTCGAGCAGCGTCGAGCCCGACCGGGGCATGCCGACGACGAAGATGGGGTCACTCGCCGCGGCCCCGGCCCCGGCGCGTGCGGCGAAGAACTCGCGCGTGTAGAGCGCCTTGGCGCGACGCACGTAGCCACTGGTCTCGTCCGCCGAATAGGGCACGAGGCGCCGGCGGATCGTCGCGCCCGCGTCGTAGTGCGCGAACGACTGCGCGTATTCCGCCCGATCCTCGAGGGCCTTGCCAAGCGCGTACTCGAAATGCAGCCGACCGTCGTCGTCGAGATCGCCGCGCCCGAGCGCGGTGCGGATCGCCGCGACGTCCGTGTCGGTGAACTGGAAGGTCTTAAGGTTGGCCAGGCTCCAGTAGGACTCGCCGAGCCCCGGGTCGAGCTCGATCGCGCGTCGGTAGGCCGCGATGCTGTCGTCGGTGCGGCCCGCCGTCTTGAGCGCATGCCCGTAGCTCATCCAGACGCGAGGCTGCCGCGGGAACTCCTTCAGCACCGCCTCGTAGACACCGATCGACTCGGCGTAGTCGCCGAGGTGCGCGAGGACGGCCGCCTGCAGGTTGCGGTAGCCGGGATTACGCGGCTCGCGTGCCAGCAGGCGCTCAACCTCGGCGAGCGCGCGCTCGGTCTTCATCTGCCGGAACAGCACGACGGCGTAGTTGTGGCGGGCGCTGTCGAAGGAGGGCGCGAGCTCTAGGCAGTGCTCGAGCAGCGCCTCGGCGTCCGGGTAGCGGCGCAGCCGCGCCGCGACCTCGGCGAGCATCCGCAGCGCCGCGACGTCGGTCGGGTTCTGCCGGAGGTGCGAGCGCAGCAGCGCCTCAGCCTCAGGGATCCGGTTCTCGACGAGCGCGGTCCCGGCGGCCATCAGCCGCGGGTCGCGGTTCGCGGACTTGAGGAAGTGCGCGCGCGCCTCGTCGGCCGCCATGCGCTGCCCGTCCGCGTCGAGCTGGTCGGCCAGCAGCCGCCAGGCGTCCGGCACATCGGGCTTCAGTTCCGTTGCACGACGCAGCGCCGCGATCGAGTCACGCGCGCGGCCCGCCTCCGCAAGCGCGACGCCGCACTCGAACTGCGCCGCGGCCCAGCGCGGCTGCTCGCGCGCGAGCGGCTCGAGGATCGCGAGCGCTGAGTCCGTCTGCCCCGCCAGCCGGCGCGCAATGCCGCGGATCAGGCGCGCCGGCGGGTGACCGGGCACGGCCTTGAGGATCTCGCCGGCCTGCTCGAACGCGAGCGCCGGCTGCGTCTCAAGCAGCCGCGTCGCGTGCGCAAGCGCCACGTCGAGCGTGCCGACCGGCTCGCTAGCGGTGCTCAATAGACGACCCTTACGCCCCTGCGCAGTCCCCGCGCGATCACACTGGTCCCCTGCCGCATTGTCAATTAAGCGACGCCGAAGCGCCATCTGTGTCGGGACCTTTGGGCCCCTGTTGCGAGTCTACAACGGTCCGGCTCGCGCCGGACGCGCGGCGGCTCCGGCAGCCCCGCGGCGCCGGCAACCCGTCAGGCGCCGCGCCGCCCGCCGCCCGGCGCCCAGCTGTGCCCGAGAGTCGCCACGATCAGCCGCCCGGCGGCGATGCAGGTGATCGCGTTGCCCGCGTCGAAGCGCGGCGCGATCTCGACGACGTCGAGGCCGAGGATGCGCTGGCGGCGCGCCAGCGTCGCCAGGAAGTCGACGACCGCCCCGACCGCGAGCCCGCCCGGGGCCGGTGCCATCACGCCCGGCATCTCGGCCGGATCCAGGCCGTCGGCGTCGATCGTTATGTACAACGGCAGGTCAGTCGGGATCGACTCCAGCACCGGCCCGAAGCCGTGCTCGCGCACCGCGCGCGCGGTGTAGAGGCGCGAGCCGTAGGTGCGCGCCGCCGCGACCTCGGCCGCGCGCGCGCTGCCGGTGCCCCGCAGCCCGATCTGCGTCATGCCCGCGACGCAGCGCTTGGTGCTCGCCCAGTAGAGCGGACTGGAGTAGCCGTGGCGCACGCCGCCGACCTCGGTGCGCCAGTCGAGGTGCGCATCGATGTGCACGATGTACAGGCGCTCGCCGACCGCCTCGAGCGCCTCGAGCACCGGGATCGTGACCCCGTGGTCGCCGCCCAGCACGAAGACCTGGGCGCCGCCGCGCCACAGGCGCTCGAGCGCACCGCGCGCGCGCGTGGCGTACTCCGCGTAGGACTCCGCGCCGCGGGCCAGGTTGCCGCAATCGATGCGGCGAGCCGGCAGCAGGCTCGCGAGGTCGCCGCCGAGGTCGAAGTCGAAGTGGCGGCCGCCGCCGTAGCAGAACAGGTCCGACTGGCGGCGCACGGCGTCGGGCGCCCGGCTCTGGTCGTTCGGCACCTCGTCGAAGGCGTAGGGCTCGCCGTGGGCGATGCCGATCAGCGCGACATCCGCGTCCCAGCGTCCGGGGTCCAGGACCACCTCGAAATCGACGAACGGTCGCTCGGGCGCGTGGGTCACGGGCATGGAGGGTCCTGCGGGATCGAAGCCGGCGCGGCCGGCGGTCGGCGCGACGATAGCACTCCGGGCGGGCTCCCCGGCTGTGGAGCCCGCCGCGGGACGGTAGAATTCCCCGTCCAGCAGAGGCCCGCCCATGCCGCTTCCCGCCCGCCGCCCCAGCGTCCCGGTCCGCGTCGGCCCCGTCACGATCGGTGGCGGGGCGCCGGTCGTCGTGCAGTCGATGACCAACACCGACACCGCGGACGTCGCGGCGACCGTGAGCCAGGTCCGCGACCTCGCCCGCGCGGGCTCGGAGCTCGTGCGCGTCACCGTCAACGAGCGCGGCGCCGCCGCCGCCGTGCCGCGGATCCGCGAGGCGCTCGACCGCGAGGGCGTGCACGTGCCGCTCGTCGGCGACTTTCACTTCAACGGCCACCGGCTGCTCGCGGAGGAGCCGGCCTGCGCCGAGGCGCTCGCCAAGCTGCGGATCAACCCCGGCAACGTCGGCCGCGGCAGCAAGCGCGATCCGCAGTTCGCTGAGATGGTCGAGTTCGCCTGCCGCTTCGGCAAGCCGGTACGCATCGGCGTCAACTGGGGCAGCCTCGACCAGGACCTGCTGACCCGGCTGATGGACGAGAACTCGCGCCGCGCCCAGCCGTGGGACGCGATGGACGTGGTGCGCGAGGCGACCGTGGTCTCGGCGCTCGAGAGCGCGGCCCGCGCGGAGGCGCTGGGGCTTCCGCACGACCACATCGTGCTCTCGGCCAAGGTCAGCGGCGTGCAGGACCTGATCGCGATCTACACCAACCTGGCCGCGCGCTGCGACTACCCGCTGCACCTTGGGCTGACCGAGGCCGGCATGGGAACGAAGGGCATCGTGGCCTCGTCGGCGGCGATGGGGGTGCTGCTGCAGCAGGGCATCGGCGATACCGTGCGGGTGTCGCTGACCCCGGAGCCGAACGGCGACCGCACCCGCGAGGTGATCGTGGCGCAGGAGCTGCTGCAGACGATGGGGCTGAGGGCCTTCACGCCGATGGTGATCGCCTGCCCCGGCTGCGGCCGCACCACGAGCACCTACTTCCAGGAACTCGCGCAGCGCATCCAGAGCCACATCCGCACGCGGATGCCCGAGTGGCGCCGGGCCCACGCCGGCGTCGAAGAGATGACCGTCGCGGTCATGGGCTGCGTCGTCAACGGGCCGGGCGAGAGCAAGCACGCCAACATCGGCATCAGCCTGCCGGGCACCGGCGAGCGGCCGGTCGCGCCCGTGTACGAGGACGGCGAGAAGACCGTGACGCTCAAGGGCGAGCGGATCGCCGAGGAATTCCAGGAACTGGTCGAGGCCTACGTGCTGCGCCACTATGCCCGTCGCGAGGAGTCCCCATGACCGAGCCGCTCGCCGACCGCCGCTGCGTCCCCTGCGAGGGCGGCGTCAAGCCCTACACCGAGGCCGAGGCGCGCGCCGCGCTCGGCGCGCTCGATCCGGCGTGGCGGCTGGACCCCGAGGCGAAGCGCCTCGAGCGCGAGTTCCGCTTCAAGGACTTCTACCGCGTCATGAGCTTCGTCAACGGCGTGGCCCACATCGCCAACCGCGAGGACCACCATCCCGACCTCGAGCTCGGATACAACTATTGCCGCGTGCGCTACACCACGCACGCCATCCACGGGCTCAGCGAGAACGACTTCATCTGCGCGGCTAAGATCGACCGGCTCTAGGTCCGCGGCGCGGGCCGGGGCCCGCGCCCGAGGCGCGCGGCGACCTGCGCCTGGAACGCCAGATAGGCGCCGAGCACGAGGCCGCAGAACAGTACCGTGACCGCGCCCTCGAGCGCCTGGTAGAGCGGATCGAGCGCCTGGGCGCGCCGCGCCGCGAGCCCGGCCAGACCCTGCGCGAGCCGCTCCGGCGGCAGTGATGCGGCGCGCAAGGCCGCCCCGGCGGCCGCGAAGCGCTCGGCGAGCAGCCCCGGCCGCAGGCCCGCGTACAGCGCGTAGAGCGCCGCACCGTGGGCGAGCGCGACCAGCCCCGCGACGTCGGTGGCGCGCGCCGGGGTCGTGAAGAGCTCGTGCGGGCCGGCCTCGAGGGTCAACGCTTCCCCCGCGGCGCGGCCGGACGGCGCGCCCGCGGCGTGCGCGTGCGCACCGGCACGCCCTGCACCCGCGCGATGCCGTCGCGGATCAGCTGCGCGGCGCCCTTCGGGCCCTCCCACTTCGAGATGGTCACCCACTTGCCCTTCTCGAGGTCCTTGTAGTGCTGGAAGAAGTGCGCGATCTGGTCGGTCAGGATCGGCGGCAGGTCGCGGAAGGAGCGCACGCCGCTGTAGAACGGGTGCAGCTTGTCGACCGGCACCGCGACGATCTTCTCGTCGCCGCCCGCCTCGTCCTGCATCAGCAGCGCGCCGATCGGCCGGCAGCGGATCACCGCGCCCGGCACCACCGGCACCTGGCCCACGACGATGATGTCGCACGGATCGCCGTCGGCGGCGAGCGTCTGCGGGATGAAGCCGTAGTTGCCCGGGTAGTACATCGAGGTGTGCAGGAAGCGGTCGACGTACAGCGCGCCGGAGGTCTTGTCGAGCTCGTACTTGACCGGGATGCCGCCCTGCGGGATCTCGACGACGGCGTGGATGTCCCAGGGCGGGGCGTGGCCGACGGGTATCTGGCTCAGGTCCATGGCAGGCTCCTCCGGCGGTTCAGCGCGACAGGGCGGCGGCGAGCGCGAAGCCGGCCCAGGTCGCGAGCAGGCACAGCGCCACCGAGGCGGCGACGTTGAGCGAGGCGCGCCCGATGTCGCCCGCCTGCAGCATCGCGACCGTCTGCAGGCTGAAGGCCGAGAACGTCGTGTAGCCGCCGCACAGGCCGACCATCACGAAGTGGCGCACGAACGGCGAGGCCACGAGCCGCGTGTCGCCGACGCTGCCGCCGGCCGCGGCCCCGATCACGAAGCTGCCGCTGACGTTGACGATCAGCGTGCCCCACGGGAAGCCCGGGCCGAGCAGCACCGCGAGCAGCTCCGAGAAGTAGTACCGCGCGAGGCTGCCGATGGCACCGCCGGCGGCGATCCAGAGGGGCGTCATCGGCGCAGCACTCCGTGCACCTCGGTGGGCCGCTCAGGCGTGGTAGGCGGGCGACAGCTCGTGGACCGCCTCGACCATCGCGAGCGCATGCTCGGGCGGCACGTCCGGGTGGATGCCGTGGCCGAGGTTGAAGACGTGGCCCGCGCCGTGGCCGTAGCTCGCGAGCACGCGCGCGACCTGCGCGCGGATCGCCGCGGGCGGCGCGTACAGCACCGACGGGTCGAGGTTGCCCTGCAGCGCTACGCGCCCGCCCACCGCGGCGCGCGCGGTCGCGAGGTCCGTGGTCCAGTCGACGCCGAGCGCGTCGGCGCCGCTGCCGGCGAGCTCGGCGAGCCACTGGCCGCCGCCCTTGGTGAACAGGATCGCCGGCACGCGCCGTCCGTCGTGCTCGCGCACGAGGCCCGCGACGATGTCGCGCATGTAGCGCAGCGAGAACTCGCGGTAGGCGGCGGGCTCAAGCGCGCCGCCCCAGGTGTCGAACACCATGACCGCCTGCGCCCCGGCGCGCACCTGCGCGTTGAGGTAATCGGTGGTGGCGCGCGTCAGGTGCGCGAGCAGCCGGTGCGCGAGCTCGGGCGCGCCGTACAGCATCGCCTTCAGGCGCGCGAAGTTCTTGCTGCCGCCGCCCTCGACCACGTAGGTGGCGACGGTCCACGGGCTGCCCGCGAAACCGATCAGCGGCACGCGGCCGTCGAGTTCGCGGCGGATCAGGCGCACCGCGTCCATCACGTAGCGCAGCTCGCGCTCGGGGTCGAGGGTCGGCAGCCGCTCGACGTCGGCGGCGGTGCGCACCGGGCGGTCGATGCGCGGCCCCTCGCCGGCCTCGAACTCGAGGCCGAGGCCGAGCGCGTGCGGGATCGTGAGGATGTCGGAGAACAGGATCGCGGCGTCGAGGCGGTAGCGCTCGAGCGGCTGCAGCGTGACCTCGCAGGCGAGCTCGGGCGTCATGCACAGCTTCATGAAGCTGCCAGCCTTGGCGCGCGTCGCACGGTACTCCGGCAGGTAGCGGCCGGCCTGGCGCATCATCCACAGCGGCGTGCGCGGCGTCGGCTCGCGCAGCAGCGCCTTGAGGAACAGGTCGTTCTTGAGCGGCGTCATGCGGCGCGCCCGCAGCCGGCGAGGATCGCGGCCTGCATCGCCTCGGCCGCGGCGCGCGGGTCGGCGGCGTCGCGGATCGGGCGGCCGACGACGATGTAGTCGGCACCGGCCGCGAACGCGCGCTCGACCGTCAGCACGCGCTTCTGGTCGTCGGCCGGGCGGTTCTCCGCCGGGCGGATGCCGGGGGTCACGATCGTGAAGCCGGCGCCGCACTCGCGCCGGATGGCCGGGGCCTCGACGCCCGAGGCGATCACGCCGGCCGCGCCGGCGGCCTGCGCGCGCCGCGCGCGCGCGAGCACCAGCCGCTCGACCTCGACGCCGAGGCCGAGCTCGTCGACGTCGGCGCGGTCGAAGCTCGTCAGCACGGTCACCGCCAGGATCTTGAGGTCGCGCGCCGCCCCGACCGCGGCCTCGACGATCGAGGCGTGGCCGTGCACGGTCGTGAACGTGACGCCGCGGCCGTTGAGGCCGCGGATCGCCCCGGCGACGGTGGCCGGGATGTCGTAGAACTTGAGGTCGGCGAAGATCTTCTTGCCGCGCGCGGCCAGCCAGTCGAGCAGCTCGTGGTAGCCGCCGGCGGTCATCAGCTCGAGGCCGACCTTGTAGAAGCCGACGGAGTCGCCGAGCCGCTCGACGAGGCGGCGCGCGGCGTCGGCATCGGGTACGTCGAGGGCGAAGATCAGCCGTTCGCGCGGCGGGAGGGGCTGCATGGCGGCGCCATTATGCCGTGCCCGACGGGCGCGGCGCGAGCGGCCCGCCCCGGCGCCGCTCAGGGCACGCGCGGGTCGAACAGCCGGGTGTGCTCCAGGATCGCATAGCGGTCGGTCATGCCGGCGATGTAGTCGGCCACCGCGCGCGCCCGGCCGTCGGTGCCGTGCTGCGCCTCGAGCCGCCGCGCCGCCTCGCGGTGCTCGTCCGGCAGCAGCCGGATGTCCTCGAAGTAGGCGCCGAAGAGCTCCCGGACGATGCGCTGCGCCTTGGTGGTCATGCGCACCACGCGAAAGTGCCTATAGACGCGCTCGCGCAGGAAGCGCTTGGCCTCCAGGTGGTCGGCGGCGATGCGCTCGCTGAACCCGACCAGCATCGCGCCGTGGCCACGGACCGCCTCGACGTCGGCCGGCGCCGCCGCCTCGAGGCGCGCCCGGGTGGCGTCGATGAGGTCGGTCACGACCTCGTTGATCATGCGCCGCACCACCTCGTGGATCAGGCGCCGCTCGGCGATCCCCGGGTAGCGCGCCTCGACGACGTCGTGGTGGCGCGCGAACAGCGCCACTTGGCGCAGCTCGCGCGTCGTCACGAGCCCGGCCCTCAGGCCGTCGTCGACGTCGTGGTTGTTGTAGGCGACCTCGTCGGCGACGTTGGCGAGCTGCGCCTCGAGCGAGGGCTGGGCGCGCTTCAGGAACCGCTCGCCGACGTCGCCGAGCGTGGCGGCGTGGCGCGCCGAGCAGTGCTTGAGGATGCCCTCGCGGCACTCGAAGGTCAGGTTGAGCCCGGGGAACTCCGCGTAGCGCTCCTCGAGCTCGTCGACGACGCGCAGCGACTGCAGGTTGTGCTCGAAGCCGCCGTAGTCGCGCATGCAGTCGTTGAGCGCGTCCTGGCCGGCGTGGCCGAAGGGCGTGTGGCCGAGGTCGTGCGCCAGGCAGATCGCCTCGCACAGCGACTCGTTGAGGCCGAGCGCGCCGCACACCGAGCGGGCGATCTGCGCCACCTCGAGCGAGTGCGTGAGGCGCGTGCGGTACAGGTCGCCCTCGTGGTTGACGAACACCTGCGTCTTGTAGACCAGGCGGCGGAACGCGGTGGAGTGCACGATCCGGTCGCGGTCGCGCTGGTACTCGCCGCGGTGGCCCGCCGGCGGCGGCTCCGGGTGGCGCCGGCCGCGCGAGGCGGACTCGTGGCACGCGTAGGGCGCGAGCCGGCCCTCGGCCGCGGGCTCGACCGGCGCCATCAGGCGACCTCCGCGCGCAGCACCGCCTCGAGCGCGGCCGCGTCGTAGTCGCCGCTGACGACTCCCTCGCCGAGGCGCCGCAGCAGCACCAGGCGCACCTGCCCGGCGCGGACCTTCTTGTCCAGGGCCATCAGCTCGCGGGCCCGCTCGAGCCCGATGCGCGGCGGCCGCGCCGGCAGCCCGGCGCGCGCGACGAGCTCGCGCACCCGCGCCACGTCCGCCGCCGCGAGCCAGCCGAGCCGGTGCGAGGTCTCGGCGGCGAGCACGAGGCCCATCGCCACCGCCTCGCCGTGCAGCCACTCGCGAAAGCCCGTGGCGGCCTCGATCGCGTGGCCGAAGGTGTGGCCGAGGTTCAGCAGCGCGCGCGGCCCGCTCTCGCGCTCGTCCAGGGCGACGATCTCGGCCTTGATGCGGCAGGAGCGCTCGACGGCCTCGGCGAGCGCCTCCGGGTCGCGGCTGAGCAGCCGCCCGAGGCCCGCCTCGAGCCAGGCGAGGAAGTCTGCGTCGCGCACCAGGCCGTACTTGATGACCTCGGCGAGCCCGGCGCGCAGCTCGCGGTCCGGGAGCGTGGCGAGCGTGTCGAGGTCGGCGATGACCGCGCTCGGCTGGTGGAAGGCGCCGATCAGGTTCTTGCCGGCCGGGTGGTTGACCGCGGTCTTGCCGCCGACCGAGGAGTCGACCTGCGCGAGCAGCGTCGTCGGCAGCTGCACCACCGCGATGCCGCGCTGCCAGGTCGCGGCCGCGAAGCCGGCCATGTCGCCGACCACGCCGCCGCCGAGCGCGAGCACCGCGCCGTCGCGGTGCACGCGGCCGGCGGCGAGCGCGTCGTAGACGCGCTCGAGCGTCGCCAGCGTCTTGTGGCGCTCGCCGTCCGGCAGCACGCACTCGTGCAGCGTACGGCCGGCGAGCGCGGCGCGCACCCGCCCGAGGTAGAGCGGCGCCACGGTCTCGTTGCTGACGACGAGCAGCGGCCCGCCGGGGAGTCCCGCCTCGAGGCGGGCGCGATCCGACAGCAGCCCGGCGCCGATGTGGATCGGGTAGCGCCGGTCGCCGAGGTCGATCGTCAGCGTGCGGGGGGCGGGGCTCACGGCGGTCACGATACAAGAACCGCCGGCCGAGGTCTCGGGGCGGGGCCGCACCGCCGCGAAACGGCGCGAACGCGCCAGAAAGTGGGGTCTCCGCGGCGGCCGGAGGGCAAATCGCAGGCCCCGCGGGACCGCTACTCCCGGCTGCGCTTCTGGGCGTTGACGACCGCGTAGCGCAGCAGCTCGGCAGCCGAGTCGAGCCCGAGCTTCTCGCAGATGTTGCGCTTGTGCGAATCGACGGTCTTGACGGCGGTGCCGAGGTGGGCGGCGATCTCGCGGGTCGTGCGGCCCTCGCCGAGCAGCACGATGACCTCCTGCTCGCGCGGCGTCAGCGCCTCGTGCGCCGCCGGGCCCTGCTCGCGCCCGGCGGCCACGCGGCGCATCACGCGCTGGGTGAGCCGGTCGCTGAGGTGCACCGCGCCCGAGGCCACGGTGCGGATCGCCCTGATCAGGTCGTCCGGCGGCACGTCCTTCATCGTGTAGCCGCGCGCGCCGAGGGCCAGCGCGTCGTCCGCGTACAGCGCCTCGTCGAACATCGACAGCACCAGCACGCGCGGGAAGTAGGCGAGGCCCTCGAGCCCGCGCAGCAGGTCGAGGCCGCTCTCCTCGCCGAGCGTGATGTCGAGCAGCACGACGTCCGGCCGCAGCAGATCGATCGCGGCGCGCGCGGCCGCGACCGAGGTGGCCTCGCCGCACACGGTCAGGTCGGGGTGTGAGTCGATCAGCTGGCGGAGCCCGATGCGGACCACCTCGTGGTCCTCGACCAGCAGGATGCGCACGGGGCCGCGGCCGGGCGGAGGCGCTGGCCTGTCAGCGGCGCCGGCGGGCGCCCCGTTGCTTGACTCCACTCCCTGTCCCCGCGTGGCACGGACACGCCGCTCGCTGCGGCGCAGCCCGTAGTGTTGCGGGAAAGGCGCGCCGCCTCAATGAGAGAATCCCCGAGTCAGGCCGGGGCGGCCCCGGGCGCGGCGGGCAGCGCCGCGACGGCGGCGGCGATGAGCTCGGCGACCGTCTGCACCTTGCGCCGGTCGGTGTTGACCGTGACGTGGGCGACCTCCCGGTAGAGGGGCTCGCGCACGCGCATCAGGTCCGCGAGGCGCTCGGCCGGGTCGGCGTTGAGCAGCAGCGGTCGGTGCCGGCCGTGGCGCGTGCGCTCGACCTGCTGCGCCACCGACGCCTCGAGGTAGACGACGACGCCGCGCGCCGCGAGGTGCGCGCGGTTCTCCGGAAGCAGCACGGCGCCGCCGCCGGTCGCGAGCACGATGCCGGGCGTCCGGGTCAGGTCGTCGATGACCTCGCGCTCGCGCTCGCGGAAGCCCGCCTCGCCCTCGCGCTCGAAGATGTAGGGGATGTCGACGCCGGTACGGCGCTCGATCTCGGTGTCGGCGTCCACGAAGCGCAGCCGCTCGAGCCGGGCGAGCGCCTTGCCGACCGCGGACTTGCCCGAGCCCATCGGGCCGACCAGGAACAGGCTGAGGCGGGGCGGCGCGGCGGTCGGGATCGGCGGATCGGAGGCCATCCGCACAATATAGGCCAGCGAGGCCCCGGAAAGACGACGGCCGCCCGGAGGCGGCCGTCGTGGCTCAACGTGTGGCCGTTCTCAGCGCGGGTCGGCGCAGGTCGTCGCCTGGCCGTACGGGCTGACCGGCCCCGGCGGCTGGACGGTCTGCGTGTTGAAGTCACCCGCCGCACCCGGCAGCAGGAACGTCGAGCTGGTGCTGCTCTGCGTGCCCGTCACGGAGGTAGTCGCGACCAGCTGGACCAGCACGTAGTAGGCGTGGTCCTTCGGGTACGTCACCGTGACCAGCACCTGCCCGGTCGCGTCCGTCTTCGCGGAGCTCGGCGTCACCGCCGCGACGTTGCCGGGCTCGAGCGCGCCGCTGCAGTTGTAGTCCTTGGCGTGCGCCGTGATCACCTGGCTGCTCGCGAGGTCGGTGCAGGTGCCGAGCGGACCCGTCGGATCGAGCGAGGCGATGTTGCCGGTGTAGTCCGTGTCCTCGTTGGTGCACATCGGCTTCGCCTGGTAGGCGTGCACGTCGCCGCCCGCGGTGACCGATTGCGTGGCCCAGGTGGTCCCGTTCCAGTACCGGTAGCCCTTCACGTACGCGAGGGGCAGCACGCTGAGCGTCACCGGCACGCCCGACACGGCGGCGCCCTGCGAGTCGAGTGCGAGCACTGCGTACTGGATGTCGTAGGTCGCCTGCGTCGGCGACTCGATCGTGTTGCCGGTGCCGAGCGACAGGAACACGGTCTGGCCGCCGACCGTCAGGAAGGTCTGGGCGCTGATGCTCGTGCCCTGCACGGTCGCCGTGACCACGACGCCGTTGGCGGCGCTCGACGTGCTGCCGGCGGTATAGGTCGTCTGGGCGCGGCCCTGCGAGTCCGTGGTCGCCGAAGCGACCGACAGCTGGCCGCCGGTGCTGTCCTGCAGCGAGAACGTGACGGTCGCGCCCTCGACCAGGTTGTTCTGCGCGTCACGCACGGTGGCCGTGATCGAGCTGGTCGCCTGGACCGCGACCGAGGCGGGATTCGGCTGGACCGCGATCTGGCTCGGGGTGGTCGCCACGAAGTCGATGTTGGTCTGGGCGCCGACGCCGTTGCCAGAGGCGCTGACGACCGCCGCTCCGGCGGTGGTCGAGGACACCGTCACCGTGGCGTTGCCGGTCGCATCGGTGAGCGCGCTCGCTGCGCTCAGCGTGCCGCGCGTCGAGGCGAAGTTCACCGTCTGGCCGACGACCGGCGCGCCGCCCGAGAGCCAGGTGGCCGTGATCGTCTGCGCGACGCCGAGGTTGACCTGGGTCGAGGTGGCCGGCGGGACCGGCACCGGGGTCGTGATGTTGAAGCTCTGGGCTGTCACGGTGATCGCGCGCGTGGCGATCAGCCCGAGGCCGCTCGCGCTCAGCGTGTCGGCGCCGCCGTTGGCGGTGCTGGTTGCCGTGACCTTGACGACGCCCTGGCCGTTCGCGTCAGTCGTGAGGCTGGCCGGCGCCACGGTGTTGCCGTTGGCCGAGGCCACGGTGACCGTCTTGCCTGCGATGCCGCGCCCCGAGGAGTTCGTCAGCAGCACCGTGTAGGAGCCCTGGCTGCCGAGCACGAGGTTGGCGGGCCCGGTGAGCGCGAGGCTCGTGCCGGTCACGTTGATCGGCAGCGTCGCCGGCGTCGCCGTGCCGGCGGCGGCCGTGACGGTGATCGTGCGGTTGGTCGGGTCGTTGCCGGCCGTCAGCGTCGCCTTGGCGGTGCCCGTGGAGTCGGTGACGGGCTGCGTCGGCGTCAGCACGCCCGAGTCGGCGGAGAAGGTGACCGTGACGCCCGGCAGCGCGACGTTGTTCGCATCGCGCAGCAGCGCCGAGATCGTCGCGGTGGTCGAGCCGTCGGAGGCGATCTGCGGGGCGTCGGTCGTGAGGCTGATGGTCTGCTGGTTGGCGACCACGTTGACCGTGATAGTCGAGCTCTTGACGCCGTTGACGGTGGCGGTCACCGAGATGGCCGTACCGGCGGAGAGGCCCTGGCCGGACAACGTCGCGGTCGCCGAGCCGCTCGAGTCGGTCGTCGTGCCGACGCCGGACAGCAGCCCGGCGGTCGCCGCGAACGTGACCGTGCCGCCCGCGACGGCGACGTTGTTGGCGTCGCGCGCGATCGCGGTGATCGTCGAGGTGGCCGTGCCGTCGGTCGACACGGTGCCGGGGTTTGCAGAAACCGTGACGGTCGCCACGCCACCGCTGCCACCGCCGCCGCCGCCGCCGGCGCCCGACAGCGTGTTGCTGCCGCTGCAGCCCGCGAGGAGCAGGGCCGAAGCCAGGGCCGCGCCGAGAATCTTGAGCAATTTCATCCGTCCTCCCAAATCGTTACCGCCTGCCGCCTCCCCGCAAGAGCGTCAGTACAGGTTGGCTCCCTCACGCAGGATCTTCGGTGTCACGAAAATCAGGAGTTCGTCCTTGTTGTTCGTCCGGGTCCGGTTCTTGAACAGGTAGCCGAGCACCGGGATGTCGCCCAGCACCGGGACCTTGTTGTCCGAGGTGCGCCGCTCGGTCTCCATGATGCCGCCGAGCACGACCGTCTGGCCGTCGTTGACCAGCACCTGGGTCGTGATCGAGCGCGTGTCGATCGCCGGCACCTGGCCGCCGGTCGCGCTCTGCACCAGCTGGCCGATGCTGTCCTTGGAGACGGTCAGGTCCATGATCACGCGGTTGTCCGGCGTGATCTGCGGCTTGACCTTGAGCGACAGCACCGCCTTCTTGAACTGCGTGGTCGTGGCGCCGGAGGACGCCGCTTCCTGGTACGGGATCTCCTGCCCCTGCTCGATGACCGCCTCCTTCTGGTTGGAGGTGATCACGCGCGGCGCGGAGACGATCTCGGCGCGGTCCTCGGCCTGCGCGGCCGAGAGCTCGAGGTCGACGAGGTAGTTGCCCGACAGCACCGACAGCGCGATCTGGCCGGCCGGGTTGGCGATCGGCATGTTCACGTTGTAGCGGTCGAGGTAGCCCGGGATGCCCGAGGTGCCGGTCGGGATCGTGACCGGGAACTGGCCCTTGCCCGCCTGCAGGTTGGTCAGCGCCGAGCCGATGATGACGTTGTTCGAGGCGGCGTCGCCGGAGACCGCGACCAGCCCGTTGCTGCCCTTCTGGCTGACGCCGGTCGTGCCGAAGCGCACGCCGAGCTGGCGGCTGAAGTCGTCGTTGACGATGACGACGCGCGACTCGATCAGCACCTGGCGGACCGGGATGTCGAGGGTCGCGACCAGGCGGCGGATGTCGGCCAGCCGGTCGGCGGTGTCCTGCAGCAGCAGGGTGTTGGTGCGCTCGTCGATGGCGACGCTGCCGCGCTGCGAGATCAGCGAGTTGCCGGTCTTGCCCTTGATCAGCACCGCGAGGTCGGTGGCCTTGGCGTAGTTGACCTGCAGGTACTCGGTGCGCAGCGGCGCGAGCTCCTCGACCTCCTTGCGGGCCTGCAGCTCGGCCTTCTCGCGGTTGGCGAGCTCCTCGGTGGGCCCGACCAGGATCACGTTGTCCCGGCGGCGCATCGCGAGGCCCTTGGTGCGCATGACGATGTCGAGCGCCTGGTCCCACGGCACGTTCTGCAGGCGCAGCGTCACGGCGCCGTTGACGCTGTCGCTGACCACGATGTTCTGGCCGCTGGTGTCGGCCAGCAGCTGCAGCACGGCGCGCACGTCGATGTCCTGGAAGTTCAGGGTCAGGCGCTCGCCGGTGTATTCCTTCTTCTCGTCCGGCGCCTTGCCCTTGCTCGAGGGCGTGGCGCGGCGGATCTCGACGACGTACTGGTTGTCGGTCTGGTAGGCCAGCTGCTCGTAGTCGCCGGAGGCGTTGATCACGAGCCGCGAGCTGCCGTCGACCTTGAGCGCGTCGACGAAGGTCACCGGGGTCGCGAAGTCGACCACGTCGTAGCGCTTGACGAGGTCGGTGCCGATCTTGGCGCCGACGAAGTCCACGACCACCTGCTGGCCCTCCTGGCGGAGGTTCACGGGCGTGCGCGGGTCGGACAGCGAGACCATCACCCGGCCGGTGCCGTCCGCCGCGCGGCGGAAGTCGATGGAGGAGAGCTTGCGGTCGCCGGCCGCCGCGGGCGCGCCGCCGGCAGCGGCCGCGGGCGCGGCGCCACCGCCGGAGCGGCCCTGGCCGACCGTGACGATGATCGAGTTGCCG
>JAFEDP010000129.1 GCA_018241545.1 Pseudomonadota bacterium | reverse complement strand
CCGTGAGGTGACCCATGAACGCAAGTGCCGAACCGACCGCGGTCGCTGCCGAGCCGCTGCTCCTCGTCGAGCGCGCCGCGCCGGTCGCGCGCCTGACGCTCAACCGCCCGTCCAAGTACAACACGCTCTCCGCCGCGATGATCGCCGCGCTCAGGGCGGCGCTCGCGGCGCTCGCCGGCGAGCCGGCGATCCGCGTCATCGTGATCGCCGCCGACGGCAAGGCATTCTCGGCCGGCCACGACCTCACCGAGATGGGGCCGGAGCGCTCGGTCGACGAGATGCGCGCGCTGTTCGCGAGCTGCAGCGAGCTGATGCTCGCGATCCAGCGCCAGCCGCAGCCGGTGATCGCCCGCGTCCAGGGCGTCGCCACCGCCGCCGGCTGCCAGCTGGTGGCGATGTGCGACCTCGCGGTCGCGAGCAGCGACGCGCGCTTCGCGGTGTCGGGGATCAACCTCGGGCTGTTCTGCTCGACGCCGTCGGTGGCGCTCAGCCGCAACCTGGCGCGCAAGCCGGCGCTCGAGATGCTGCTGACCGGGGACTTCATCGACGCGGCGACCGCGCAGGCGCGCGGCCTCGTGAACCGCGTGGTCGCGCCCGAGGCGCTCGAGGCGGAGCTCGAGCGGCTCGTCGCGTCCATCGCCGCGAAGTCGCCGGCCGCGGTCGCGGCGGGCAAGCGGCTGTTCTACGAGCAGCTGGAGCTCGGGATCGAGGCCGCCTACGCGCGCGCCGGCGAGGTGATGGCCTGCAATGCGGTCGGGCCGGACGCGCGCGCCGGCATCGCGCGGTTCACGCGCAAGGCCTAGGCGCTCAGCGCGCGCGCGCCGCGTCCGCCTCCTCGAGCAGCGCGCGCACCTCGTCGAGGCCGGCGCGGCGCATCGGCCGGCCGTCGCTGGGGCTGAGCGGCGACTGGCGGATGCCGTCGCGCGGGAACACGGTGGCGTCGACCGGCTGGTCGTAGACGCTGAACTGCAGCGCCGGCAGCTGCAGCACGCGCTCGGCGTTCATGCGCACCCGGTGCTCGGCGACCCGGTACTGGATGCGGTCCTCCAGCAGCTTCAGGCTCACCGCCTCGGGTGAGTCGCTGAACACGTGCAGGCTGACCTCCTGGTGCGGGGTCGCGGTGCCGGACAATACCGGCCCGACGAGGCGCGGCTCGAACTCCTCGAGCAGCTCCATGGCGTCGCAGGCGGCGCGGCGCTGCTCGGCGAGGGTGTCGGCGTGGGTGTCGGCGGCGAACAGCCGCTGGTACTCGGCGAGCGCCGCCTCGATCTCGGCGTTCTTCGGCAGCACCGCGTACTCGCTGGCGCCGAGGCGCTCGGCGGCCTTGCGCTTGGCGAAGCCGAAGTCGTCGACGCCGTGCTCGAACATCAGCCGCGCGGCCTCCTGGGCGAGTGCGCGGCGCAGATCGTCACCGCGGATGGCGCGCGGGCGAGTCATGAGCGGCTCCGGCGGGGCTTACGCGGGGACTGTAGCACAGCGCCCCGCGCGCGCCCGCGCATCGCGCCGCCTCAGAAGATCGGCTCGTCGGACTTGTCGCCCGGCTTCGCGGCCGCGGCGCCCGCGCCGTCGCCGGCCACGCCGCCCGCCCCGGGCAGCCGGCCGGCCAGGAACAGCTCGAACATCGCATCCGGGTCGTTCGGGCGCGCGAGCTCGCCGGTGGTGGGCGAGATGCGCGCGCTGACGATGCCCTCCGGCTGCGGCAGGCGGTGCTCGGGACGGCCGGCGAGCGCCTCGCCCATGAAGTACATCCACATCGGCAGCGCGGTGTGGCCGCCTTCCTCGCCGGCGCCGAGCGAGCGCTCCTGGTCGAAGCCCACCCACGCGGTCGCGACCACGTCGGCGTTGAAGCCCGAGAACCACGTGTCGCGGCGGTCGTTGGTCGTGCCGGTCTTGCCGGCGATGTCGTCGCGCTTGAGCGCGAGCGCGCGGCGCGCCGTGCCGCGCCGGATCACGTCGCGCATCAGGTCCGTCATCAGGTAGGCGTTGGCCGCGGAGATCACGCGCGGGGCGCGCGTCTTGCCCGGCGCCGGCACCGAGCCGCTGCCGAGGTCGGAGAGACGCGTGACCCCCGGCGCGTCCGCGCCCACCACGCCGCGGGTGGCGTCGCCGGTCGGCAGCGGCAGCGGCACTGCGGCCGGGCTCGGCGGCGGCGGGCCGCCGTCGGACGGCGCGGCGGCGGCGGCCGGCGCCGCGCCGGGCGGGGCGGGCGGCGGCGGCAGCGGCGGCTCGACCGGCACCGCGCACTCGAGGCATGCGACCGCCGGGCTCGCCTGGAACAGCACCGCGCCGGAGGCGTCGCTGACGCGCTCGATCAGGTACGGCGTCACGCGAAAGCCCGAGTTGGCGAACACCGCGAAGCCGGAGGCCATCTCGAGCGGCGTCAGCTGCGCCGTGCCGAGCGCCATCGTCAGGTTGTGCGGCAGCTCGTCCTTGTCGAAGCCGAAGCGGGTGGCGTAGTCGAGCGCGTAGTCGATGCCGAGCGCGCGCAGGATGCGGATCGAGACCAGGTTGCGCGAGCGCGCCAGCGCGTCCCTGAGGCGCGTGGGCCCGTAGAAGTGCCGCGAGTCGTTCTCCGGCCGCCACATCTCCTCGAGGCCCGCGCCCTCGATGACGATCGGCGCGTCGAGCACCATCGTCGCCGGCGTGAAGCCGCGCTCCAGCGCCCCGGAGTAGATGAACGGCTTGAAGCTCGAGCCCGGCTGGCGCTTGGCCTGCACCACGCGGTTGAACTTGCTGGCGTAGTAGTCGAAGCCGCCGGCGAGCGCGGTGATCGCCCCGTCCTGCGGGTCGAGCGACACGAACGCCCCCTGCACCAGCGGCACCTGCGCGAGCAGCGCGAAGCCGCCGCCCGAGGGCAGCAGGTACACGACGTCGCCGGCGGCGACCACCTCGGAAGCCTGGCGCGGCGGCGCGCCCGGGCTGCCGTCGCGCGCGGTGCGCCGGGCCCAGGCGAGGCCCGCGTCCCACGGCAGCACGTAGCGCTTGCCGTCCTTGCCGAGCGCGATCGCGCTCTTCGCGGCCACGCTCTGCACCACGGCGGGCACGAGGCCACCGACCGGCGAGAAGCGCTCCAGCATCTGCGTCGCCTCGCGGCCGTCCGCCGGCGGCCGCGCCGCGTGGCCGGACGCGCCGCGCCAGCCGTGGCGACGGTCGTACTCGAGCAGCGCGGCGCGCAGCGACCAGTCGGCGGCGCGCTGCAGGCGGCTGTCGATCGAGGTGCGCACCTCGTAGCCGGCGCTGTACAGCTCCTCGCCGTACTTCTCGGAGAGCTCGGCGCGCACCATCTCGGCGACGTACGGCGCGTCGACCTCGACGCGCGCGCCGTGCTCGTAGGTCTCGATCGGCGCGGCGGCCGCGGTGTCGTGCTCGGCCTGCGTGATGTAGCCCTTCTCGAGCATGCGGCGCAGCACGTAGCCGCGGCGCTGGCGCGCGCCGTCGGGGTTCGCCACCGGGTTCAGCGTCGAGGGCGCCTTGGGCAGCCCCGCGATGGTCGCGATCTCGGCCACGCTCAGGTCGGCGAGGTCCTTGCCGTAGTAGACCTCGGCCGCCGCGGCGACGCCGTAGGCGCGCTCGCCGAGGAAGATCTTGTTGAGGTAGAGCGTCAGGATCTCCTGCTTGGAGAACTCGCTCTCGATGCGGAACGACAGGAAGATCTCGCGCAGCTTGCGCCGCATCTTCTTCTCGGGCGTCAGGAACATGTTGCGGGCGAGCTGCATCGTGATCGTGCTGCCGCCCTGGCGCGCCTCGCCGGTCAGCGAGGTCACGATCAGCGCGCGCGTGAGCCCGAAGGCGTCGATGCCGCCGTGCGAGAAGAAGCGGTCGTCCTCGGCCGCGAGGAACGCGTTCACGACGCGCTTGGGGACGTCCTCGAAGCGCACCGGGATGCGGCGCTGCTCGCCGATCTGCGCGAGCAGGCGGCCGTCGCGCGTGTAGATGCGCAGCGGCACCTGCAGGTGCACGTCCCGCAGCTGCGCGACCTCGGGCAGCGTCGGCGCGAGGTAGTAGTAGGTCGCGAGGCCGGCGAGCAGGACGGCGCCGACCGCGAGCAGCGCCAGCGTGGCCAGCACGGCGCCGATGCGAACATAACGGGGATCGCTAATTGTGAACTGGCGCAAGTATTTGCCTCGCCGGGGGGGCGATTATGCATAGTAGTTGACGCCCAAGGGCAAACCCATCGAAAGGTGGGGACGCAAAGCTTCCGGTCTAAAGGTGCGGCCGTCGTCGGCCGGGCCAATGACAGCGGGGTTGCCGGCGAAGCGGGTTCCCGCGCGCGTGCCATCGCGCCGGCCGCCGTCGTGCGCACTCCCCCTGTATTGACGCCCGGGCACCCGAAAAGTGCCGCGACCGAAGCCGCTCGAGGCGTCGTCGGGCCCGCGTGCGCTGCGTCTCGCAGCCGCCGCGCGGGGCGCGGGAGGGCGGTTGAATCGTGATTATGCTCACGTTCCATTTAACAGTTTGTTGCTATAAAGTTGCTCGGTAATCCTCAAGCGGATCGGCGGCAAGGCTACTCAAGTTCTTGAAACAAAAGGATTTATGAAGCTTTCTCTGCCGCAGTTCTCGTTCCCGTTCGGGGCCAAATCCCGCCCCCTGATCGGCCTCGACATCACCACCTCCTCGATCAAGCTCATCGAGCTGTCGATGGCCGGCGGCCAGTACCGCGTCGAGGCCTACGCCGCCGAGGCGACGCCGCACAGCGCGATCAACGAGAAGGCGATCGTCGACGCGGCCGCCGTCGGCGAGGCGATCAAGCGCGCGGTGAAGCGCAGCGGTGCACGCGCCAAGGAAGTCGCGGTCGCGATCTCCGGCGACGCCGCGATCACCAAGGTCATCCAGATGCCGCGCACGCTGAGCGGGCGCGACCTCGAGTCCCAGGTCGAGCTGCAGGCTGACCAGTACATCCCGTTCCCCATGGAGGAAGTCAGCTACGACTTCGAGGTCATGGGCCCGTCCGAGAAGGACGCGGAGATGCAGGACGTGCTGCTGGTCGCGACGCGCACCGAGAACGTCGAGCAGCGCCAGGCCGCGGTCAACGCCGCGGGGCTCACCGCGCACATCGTCGACGTCGAGGCCTTCGCGCTCGAGAACGCCTGCCGGCTGATGACTCACCAGATGGTCGACGGCGGCGCCGAGCGCACCATCGCGGTGGTCGACTTCGGCGCGAGCACCACGACCTTCAGCGTCCTCAAGAGCCTGCGCGTCATCTACACGCGCGACTTCGCCTTCGGCGGCCAGCAGCTGACCGAGGAGATCATGCGCACCTACGGCCTCTCGATGGAGGAGGCCGGCCGCGCCAAGAAGGAGGGCGGCCTGCCGTCCAACTTCCAGCCCGAGGTGCTCGACCCGTTCATCGACGACATGACGCAGCAGGTCAGCCGCAGCCTGCAGTTCTACCTCGCCTCCGGCGGCGGCCGCGAGCAGCCCGAGCAGATCCTGATCTGCGGCGGCTGCGCCAACATCCCCGGCGTCGCCGACGTGATCGCGAGCCGCGTCGGAATCCCGGCCGAGCGCGGTGACCCGCTCGGCCAGATGAAACTGTCCTCTAAGGCGAAGGCGCAGGGCGTGTCGAAGGACGCGACCGCGCTCCTGATCGCGTGCGGCCTGGCGCTGCGGAGCTTCGACTGATGCCGCGTATCAACCTACTGCCGTGGCGCCAGCAGGAACGCGCCAAGCGCCAGAAGGAGTTCGGCCTCGCCGCAGTCGGCGCGGTGATCTCCGCCGCGGCGGTCACGCTGTTCACGGTCTGGGGCTACAACTGGGCCATCGAGCGGCAGCGCGAGCGCAACGAGCTCTTGAAGACCGAGATCGCCGAGCTCGACAAGCAGATCACCGAGATCCTCGGGCTCGAGGCGCAGAAGCAGCGCATGCGCGCCCGCATGGACATCATCACGCGCCTGCAGCGCAGCCGCCCCGAGGTCGTGCACGTGTTCGACCAGCTGGCGCGCACGCTGCCCGATGGCGTGTACCTGACCTCGGTCAAGCAGAGCGACAAGAAGCTCGAGCTCAAGGGCATCGCCCAGTCCTCGACGCGCGTCTCGACCTTCATGCGCAACATCGAGGCCTCGCAGTGGCTGATGAACCCGGAGCTGCAGGTCGTCGAGACCATGAAGACCGGCGGCACCGGCTCCGAGTTCACGCTGTTCGCCACCCAGAAGAGCGTCGAGCCCGCCGAGGATGAGCACAAGCCGGCGACGCGCAAGGGCGCGCGCGCGGCGGGAGCGGCGGGATCATGAACTTCCTAGAAGAACTGCAACGGCTCGACCCGAAGGACCCGGGCCGCTGGCCGTTCCTGTTCCGGGCGCTCGCGATCGCGCTGCTGTTCGTGGTGCTGAGCGGCGCGTTCATCTACTTCTGGCCGCTGCAGTCGCAGGCGCCCGACCTCGAGCGCGCGCGCCACGACGAGCAGGACCTGATGCGCACCTTCGACGAGAAGCAGCGCAAGGCCGCGAACGTCGAGGCCTACAAGGCCCAGCTCAAGGAGATGGAGCGCTCCTTCGGCGCGATGCTGCGCCAGCTGCCGGGCCGCACCGAGGTGCCGAGCCTGCTGGTGGACATCTCGCAGGTGGGCCTGGCCGCCGGCCTGCAGGAGAAGCTGTTCCAGCCGGCCGCCGAGGTGCGCAAGGACTTCTACGCCGAGCTGCCGATCAAGATCCGCCTGACCGGCTCCTACCACCAGTTCGGCAGCTTCGTCAGCGGCATCGCCGCGCTGCCGCGCATCGTGACGCTGCATGACATCGCGATCACGCCCGAGGGCAAGGACGCCAGCCCCGACCGCCTCACGCTCGACGTGACCGCCAAGACCTACCGCTACCTCGACGACAACGAGCTGGCCGCGGCGGAGAAAGGCAAGCAGCCCGCGAAGCCGGGCGTACCGCCGGGCGGCGTCCCGGCCCCACCAGGGGGCGGCCGATGACGCAGACCTCGCGCAGGATCCTCGCCGCGGCCGTGGCCGCGCTGCTGCTCGCGCCGCTGGTCGGCTGCAGCGGCGGCACCGCGGACCTCAAGCACGAGCTCGAGGAGATGAAGAAGCGTCCGGGCAACCGCATCGAGCCGCTGCCCGAGATCAAGCCCTACGAGTCGTTCGTCTACGACCCGAGCGCGCTGCGCTCGCCGTTCCAGCCGAGCGTGCCCGTGGTCGCCCCGGGCGCCGGCGGCGTGCGCCCCGACGCGCACCGCAACCGCGAGTTCCTCGAGGGCTTCTCGCTCGACACGCTCAAGATGGTCGGCACCCTGCGCCAGGGTGGCAAGACCTACGGGCTCGTCCAGACCAAGGACGGGCTGATCCACAAGGTGCTCCCCGGCAACTACGTCGGCCAGAACGACGGCCGGGTCACCACCATCGGCGATTCGAGGATCACCGTCGTCGAGATCGTGCCCGACGGCATGGGCGGCTACATGGAACGCCCCGCCGCGATCGCGCTCGCGACCAACTGATTGCTACCGGGAGTAGTGGGAATGAACGCCATCTTCGGGCCTGCCAACGCCGCGCTGCGCCATCCAAGCGCGCGTCTGGGCCTTGCGCTGCTGGCACTCGTGCTCGGGTTCGTGCCCGTCTCCGGCGCGCTGGCGCAGGCGGTGGCCAACCGGCTCGAGGCCGTCGACGTCACCACGCTCCCGGGCCAGCAGGTGCAGCTCAAGCTGCGCACCTCCGGTCCCGCGCCGCAGCCGCTGACGTTCACGATCGACAAGCCGGCGCGCATCTCGCTGGACCTGCCGGGGGTGACGCTCGCGCTCACGCAGCGGCGCATCGACGTCAAGCAGGGTGGCATCGACAGCGTGGTGGCCGGCGAGGCCGGCGGCCGCACCCGGCTGGTGCTGAACCTCGATGCGCTCGTGCCG
>JAFEDP010000128.1 GCA_018241545.1 Pseudomonadota bacterium | reverse complement strand
CGGGTGCTGGCGCGCGCCCGCAACCGCCAGCACACGGTCCGGCCGATGGACCTCGGGGTCGGCGCCGTCTACCGCGAGACCTACGCCACGAGCCTCGAGGTCGCGCGCGACGCGCTCGTCGCGCTCGGCCTCGGCGCGGCCGAGGCGCGCGACAGCATCCGCCTGTTCCGCGCCCACGACGAGCAGACGCTGCTGCGCCAGCACGCGGTCAAGGAGGACGAGGCCAAGCTGGTGGCCGCCACCAAGGAGTCGGCCGAGCAGCTGGAGGCGCTGTTCGGCGCGGACGAGCGCGGCGCGCCCGCCGGTCCCGCCCCGCTCAGTCGCTGAGGAACAGGCGCCGCCCGCCGACCAGGACCTCCTCGACCGGCACCTGGTAGATCTCGGTCAGCGCCGCGGCACTGAGCGTCGTCGCCGTGTCGCCGCAGCTCCAGCGGCCGTCGCCGTACAGCAGCAGCACCTGGTCGGCGAAGCGCGCGGCGAGCGCCGGGTCGTGCAGGGTCGCGACCACCGCGCGGCCCGAGTCGGCGCGCGCGCGCAGCAGCTTCAGCACGTCCAGCTGGTGGTGCGGGTCGAGGTGGTTCTGCGGCTCGTCCAGCAGCAGCACGTCCGGGTCCTGCGCCAGCACCGCCGCGAGCGCGACCCGGCGGCGCTCGCCGCCGGAGAGCGTGTCGATGGCACGCTCCTCGAGGCCGGCGAGGCCGCAGGCGGCGAGTGCCGCGCGCGCCACCGCGACGTCGGCCTCGCTCTCCCAGTTCCACAGGTTGACGTGCGGGTGCCGGCCGACCAGCACCGCGTCGAGCACGGTGCCCGGGAACGGATCCTCGCTGACCTGGGTGAGGAGCCCGAGACGGCGCGCGCGCTCGCGTCGCGGCCACTCCCCGAGCGCGCGCCCCGCGAGGCGCACGCGCCCGGCGGCCGGGGCCCGCAGCCCGGCCAGCGTGTGCAGCGTCAGCGACTTGCCGGCGCCATTGGCGCCGAGCACGCACAGGAACTCGCCGGCCGCGACCCCGAGCGTGAGGCCTGCGACCAGCCGCCGGCCGGGCACGGCGACGTCGAGGCCCTCGGCTCCGAGCAGCTCCGCGCCGCTCAGGGCTGCAGCCGCTGCACGTGCCAAGGGGTGGCCACGAAGCTGTGTCCGTCGCCGGCGGCGGTCAGGCCGCGCGTCCAGCGCGCGCGGTCGTGGACGCGGAATTCACCTTCCACCCACAGCTCCACCGCCTCGACCCACAGCCGGTAGCCGCCCCAGTGCGGCGGCCGCGGCACGTCGACGTCGGCCGGGGCGTCGTCGCCGTCCTCGGCGTCCGGGCCGAGCGGCGGGGTGCCGAAGCGCCGTGCGGCGCCGCGCAGCTGCTCGATCAGCTGGTGGCGGCTGCCGACCGGGCGGCTCTGCTGGCTGGCCCACGCGCCGACCCGGCTCTGCCACGGGCGGCCGGCGAAGTAGTCGTCGCTCTCGCGCGGCGGCGATTTCACGACGAAGCCCTCGACGCGGACCGAGCGGTGCAGCGTGTCCCAGTGCAGGACCGCGGCGGCGCGCGGGTGGGCGGCGAGCTCTGCGCCCTTGCGCGACTCGTAGTTGGTGAAGAACAGCAGGTAGCCCTCGGGCAGCACGATGTCCTTGCACAGCACGATGCGCGCCGACGGCTGGCCGCTGGCCGCGACGGTGGCGAGCGCCATGGCGTTCGGGTTCGGCTGCGCCTGCTCGTCGAAGGCCTGCTGCAGCCAGGTCTCGGCGACCTGCAGCGGGTCGGCCGGCAGCGGATCGGGCAGCCACTGGGCGGAGGCGGGGCTCATGAACGCATGTTAATGGCTGCGAAGCCCTCCCGTAATACGGATTCAGCACGGATTCAGCCCGCCGATCCGATGCTGGAGCCGTACAAGCCAGAGGAGCACCGCCATGACCACCCGCCTTTCGCCCTACCGGTCCACCCTGGTCGCGGCCGCGGTCGCGATCGGCTGCCTCGGCACTGCCGCCGCCGAGGCCCACGAGCACGGCTGGCGCGGCCACGACGGCGAGCGCGGCTGGTACGGCCGCGAGCACGAGTGGCGCGAGCACGAGTGGCGCGAGCACGGCTGGTACCGCCACGACTACCCGCGACCCTACTACTACGGGGCCCCGGTGGTCGCCGGCGGCTGGGTCGCGCCGCTGCCGCCCCCGCTGCCGCTGGTCGGCCCGGGCGGAGTCTCGCTCACCGTCCGGTTCCCGTTCTGACGTGACAAAATCCCCGTCGACCCCGGCTGCGCCGGGGACGACGGGGA
Source organism: Pseudomonadota bacterium (assembly GCA_018241545.1). Lineage (GTDB taxonomy): Bacteria > Pseudomonadota > Gammaproteobacteria > Steroidobacterales > Steroidobacteraceae > CAIKZZ01. The sequence goes on along the minus strand of JAFEDP010000128.1, from coordinate 5,624 downwards.
GCCGACGTGCCGGAGCCTGAGACCCTAGACGCACTGCGTGAGCGCCTGTCCGCCCTCGACCGCGAGCTGATCGAGCTCGTCGCCGAGCGCCAGCGCCTGTCCGAGGCGGTGGAGCGCGCCAAGCGCGCCACCGGCCATCCCACCCGCGACTTTCGCCGCGAGCGCGAGGTCATCGTCGGCGTCCGGGCCTATGCCGAGCGCCTCGGCGTGCCGCCGGCGGTCGCCGAGCAGCTGCTGACGGTGCTGATCCGCAGCTCGCTCGCCACCCAGGAACAGGCACGGGTGGTCGCCGCCGGCCACGGCAGCGGCAAGCGCGCCCTGGTCATCGGCGGGCGCGGCAAGATGGGCCACTGGTTCGTCGACTTCCTGGCCTCGCAGGGCTTCGACGTCGAGGTCGCCGACCCCGCCGGCCCGGTGCCGGGCTACGCGCACCGCGCGCGCTGGGAGGATTCGCCGCTCGACCATGACGTGATCGTGGTGGCCTCGCCGCTCGGCGCCACCGCCGAGGTGCTGCAGGGGCTCGCGGCGCGCCGGCCGCGCGGTCTCGTGTTCGACCTGGCCTCGGTCAAGACCCCGCTGCGCGAGGGGCTGCACGCGCTGGTCGCCGCCGGCGTGCGCACGGCCTCGATCCACCCCATGTTCGGCCCCAACACCGACCTGCTGTCGGGGCGGCACGTGATCTACATCGACCTCGGCGACCCGGCGGCGCTCGCCGAGGTCCAGGAACTGTTCGCGCCGACGATGGCGGAGCGCGTCGTGACCGGGCTTGACGAGCACGACCGGCTGATCGCCTACGTGCTCGGGCTGTCGCACGCGCTCAACATCGCCTTCTTCACCGCGCTCGCCGAGAGCGGCGAGGCGGCGCCGCGGCTCGCGCGCATGTCCTCGACGACCTTCGACGCCCAGCTCGAGGTAGCGAGCCGCGTGTCCGAGGACTCGCCGGCGCTGTACTTCGAGATCCAGGCGCTCAACGAGTACGGCACCGAGTCGCTGACGGCGCTGCTGTTCGCGGTCGAGCGCCTGCGCGCCACGGTGCGCTCCCACGACGCCGCGGGCTTCACGCAGATGATGGAGCGCGGCCGCCGCTACCTGCACACGCGTCCGCAGCCGGGGCGGGAGCCGGCGTGAGCGGCGGCCGCGCCGGCGGCGGTCGGGCGGACGCGGAGGAGCTGCGCGCGCAGCTGCGCCGCTTCAAGGAGGAAGCGGCCGCCAACGAGCAGAAGTGGCAGCGCACGCTCGAGCGCGAGCTCGACCTGCTGCGCGCCGAGACGCTGCCGGAGCTGTTCGCGCGGGTCACCTCGGGCCTCGCCGGCTCGTACGGGCTCGACGCCGTGCAGCTGGTCATCGAGGACCCGAACCACGAGATCCAGCACCTGATGCTCGGCATGGGCGACCGCCCGGAGGAGATCCCCGGGGTCAAGTTCGTCGACACGCTGGTCGGCCTGTCGCCGCAGCTCGGCTCGCTGCGCCGGCCCTGGCTCGGCCAGTACGTGCGCGCCGACCACGAGCTGCTGTTCCCGGGCGCGGCCGGGCTCAGGACGCTGGCGCTGCTGCCGCTGCGCCGCCAGGAGCGCACCGCCGGCGCACTGTGCTTCGGCAGCAGCGACCCGGAGCGCTTCAGCCATCGACTCGGCGCCGACTTCCTGCAGCACCTGGCCCAGGTCACGGCGATCTGCCTCGAGAACGCCTGCAACCGCGCGCGCGTGCTGCGCAGCGGCCTGTCGGACTACCTGACCGGCTGGCACAACCGCCGCTATCTCACCGCGCGCCTGCGCGAGGAGCTGGCGCGCGCGCAGCGCAGCGGCACCTCGGTCGCGTGCCTGATGATCGACGTCGACCACTTCAAGACGCTCAACGACAGCTACGGCCACATCGGCGGTGACGAGGCGCTGCGCGAGGTCTCGGCGCGCATCGACTCGCAGGTGCGCGCCAGCGACACCGCGGCGCGCTTCGGCGGCGACGAGTTCACGCTGCTGCTGCCGGACACCTCGCTCGCCGACGCCGCGCGGCTCGCCGAGCGGATCCGCGCCACGATGGCGCCGCCGGTCGACGTCGGCCGCGGCCGCAGCCACGCCGTGACGCTGTCGATCGGGGTCGCCGCGGTCGTCGGGCGCCGCGGCGAGGAGGACCTCAAGGCGCTCGCCGACCGGCTGCTGGCCGACGCCGATGCGGCGCTGTACGCGGCCAAGGCCGCCGGACGCGACCGGGTGGCCGTCAGCGGCGGCTGAGCCTCAGGTCGCCGGCTGCGCGCGGCGCATCAGCACGAGGAAGAGCGGTACTCCGACCAGCGCCGTCAGCGCGCCGACCGGCAGCTGCCGTGGCGCGAGCAGCGTGCGCGCCAGGAGGTCCGCCAGCATCACGAGCGTGCCGCCGGCGAGCGCCGCCGCCGGCACCACCCGCCGGTGGTCGGAGCCGAGCGCGAGCCGAACGAGGTGCGGCGTCACGAGGCCGACGAAGCCGATCGCCCCGACGCTCGTCACCGTCGCGGCGGTCAGCAGGCTCGCGGCGACGAACAGCACGCCGCGCAGCGGCGTCACCGCGACCCCGAGCAGGCGCGCCTGCACGTCGCCGCGCGCCAGCACGTTGAGCGGCCGCGCCGCGACGACGCCCGCCGGCACCGCCAGCGCGACCAGCGCGAGCAGCCAGACCGGCGAGCCGGCCCACGACAGGTCGCCCATCAGCCAGAACACCATTCCGCGCAGCACGGTGGGGTCGCCGGCCGCGAGCAGCAGGCTGACGAGCGCACCGGTGCCGGCCGCGATCACGACGCCGGTCAGCAGCAGGCGCGTCGGCGTCCAGCCGCCGGGTCCCTGCGCGAGCGCGAAGACCGTCAGCGTCGCGCCGAGCGCGCCGGCGAAGGCCGCCGCCTGCACGCCGAAGGCGCCGGCGCCGATCAGCATGGCGCCGAGCGCCGCGACCGCCGCGCCGCCCGAGAGGCCGAGCACGTAGGGGTCGGCGAGCGGATTGCGCAGCAGCACCTGCATGGCCACCCCCGCGAGCGCGAGCAGCGCGCCGGCGCCGAAGGCGGTCAGCGCGCGCGGCAGGCGCAGCGACAGCACGAGCGCCCGCGCGAGCGGGTCGCTGCCCGCGAGCACCCCGTGCCACAGCTCGGCGGGCCGCGGCCCGGCGCTGCCGAGGGTCAGCGACGCCGCGAGCACCGCGGCGGCCGCGAGCACGAGCAGCGCGAGGGTCAGGGCGGGGCGGCGGGCGAGCACCGGGAGCACGGCAGGGGCCTCGGCGGCGGGGCGGGGCGGGTGAGCCTACTCCGATCGGCGACAGCCGGGCAGGTTGGCCGCGCCGGGGGGCTGTGAAAGAATCGGGCGGACGGCTCCCGCCGAGGCCCCGATGACCGACTGGATCGACGAGGAAGGGTACCGGGCGAACGTCGGCATCGTGCTGATGCGCGACGACGGGCGGGTATTCCTCGGCGGCCGGACCGGCGGGCGCGGCTGGCAGTTCCCGCAGGGCGGCATTCGCCCCGACGAGCCCTTCACCGCCGCGCTGTACCGGGAATTGCGCGAGGAGATCGGGCTCGGGGAGGACGACGTCGACTACCTCGGTGAGACGCGCGACTGGCTGCGCTACGACCTGCCGCGCCAGTACGTGCGCCGCAGCGGCCTCACGCGCTGCATCGGGCAGAAGCAGCGCTGGGCGCTGCTGCGCCTGCGGGGCGACGAGCGCCGCGTGCGCTTCGACGCGACCGACGAGCCGCCCGAGTTCGATCGCTTCCGCTGGACGGAATTCTGGGAACCGGTGCGCGAGGTCATCTTCTTCAAGCGCGACGTGTACCGGCGCGCACTGCACGAGCTCGGCCGCCTCGCCTTCCCCGGCGGGCTGCCGCCGTACCCGTCGTGGTGGGAGGCGGAGACCGCCCGCGAGAACGGCGCGCGCCGCCGCGGCGGAGGCGGGGCCGCCCCCGCCGCCGGCTGAGCGGCGCGCCCGGCCGACTCCGACCGAGACCCAGGTTCCCGCCCGATGCCCACCGAGACCCGCCGGCTCATCGTCAAGCCGCACACTCCGCAGCGAACGCTGCTGCTGTGGGCGGGCGCGGTGCTCGGCGCGCTGCTGGCCGCCTATGCCGCCTTCGAGGCCGGTCGCTGGCTGTCCGGTTACTCGATCCTGAGCGCCGAGCGCGAGCGGCTCGCCAAGAATGCCGAGATCGCGAGCCTCACGGCGCACCTGCACGACGCCGAGGCGCGGCTCGCCACCGCCGAGGTCGCGCGCCGCGTCGATCGCGAGGCGCAGGCGCAGGTCGAGAAGTCGCTGTCGGAGCTGCAGTCGCAGCTCGGCGAGGCGCGCCAGGAGCTCGACTTCTACCGCAGCATCGTCAATCCCAACGACGGGCTGCTCGGGCTGCGCGTGCAGCGCCTGCGGGTCCAGCCGGCGATCACGCCGCGTCACTTCCGGGTGCGCCTCGTGCTGGTGCAGGGCGGGCGCCAGGACGCGCTCACGCAGGCGAGCGCGGACTTCACGATCGACGGCACCCGCGCCGGCCACGCCGGCAGCCTGACGCTGGCCGAGGTCGGCACGTCGGCGCGCGTGCTCAACTTCTCGTTCCGGTACTTCCAGGAGCTGGAAACCGAGATTGAGCTGCCGGCGGACTTCGTGCCGCGCACGATCGAGGTCGAGGTCCGCCCCGCCAAGGGTGCATCGCCGATCCGACAGGCCTACCCTTGGAAGATCGAAACGACCTGAGTACTGGAGAATCCGGATGTTTGGCCGCAAGAAGCCTGCTGCGACGACCAAGATCGAGACGCTGATCGGGGCCGGGACGCGCATCGACGGCAACCTGATCGTCACCGGGGGCGTGCACCTCGAGGGCTTCATCAAGGGCAACGTGCTGACCGCCCCGGAGGGTAGCGCCGTGCTCTCGATCGGCCCGCAGGGCGTCGTCGAGGGCGTCGTCGAGGTGCCGCGGGTGATCGTCCACGGCGAGGTGCGCGGCGACATCCGGGCCAAGGAGAAGGTCGACCTCGGCGCCGGCGCGCGCGTGTCCGGCAACGTCGCCTACGGCGTCATCGAGATGGCGGCCGGCGCCGTGATCCAGGGCCGGCTGATCGCCCCGAACTCGCCGGCCCCCGAGGCCGAGCCCGCCAAGACCTGAGGGCGCTCACAGCACGTCGGCGAGGTCCGCCTCCAGGCTCTCCGGCCGGTCGGTCGGCGCGTAGCGGCGCAGCACCTGGCCGGTCTTGTCGACCAGGAACTTGGTGAAGTTCCACTTGACCGCCTCGGTGCCGAGCACGCCCGGGGCCGCCTGCTTGAGCGCGCGGTACAGCGGATGCGTGTTCGGTCCGTTGACCTCGATCTTCGCGAACAGCGGGAAGCTGACGTCGTACTCCAGCGAGCAGAAGCGACGGATCTCGGCCTCGTCGCCGGGCTCCTGGTGGCCGAACTGGTCGCACGGGAAGCCGAGCACGACGAGTCCCTGCGGCGCGAGCTTGCGGTACAGCGCCTCGAGCCCGCGGTACTGCGGCGTGAACCCGCAGCGGCTGGCGACGTTCACGATCAGCAGCGTCTTGCCGCGGTACTCGGAGAGCGGCTGCTCGCGACCGTCGATCGTGCGGGCGCTCAGGTCGTAGAGGCTGGCCATCGGCGGGACTCCGGGCGCGGCCGGCGTGCCGCTC
>JAFEDP010000127.1 GCA_018241545.1 Pseudomonadota bacterium | reverse complement strand
TGACCGGCGCGGTGTTCGTGGCGCTCGGGCTCAGGCTCGCGCTCGCGGCCCGCTGAGGCCGCCGGGGCGCCGCGGATCCGGTAAACTGTTCGGCCCCTTTTGAGCGGGGTTCCCCCGCGCGGTGCGACCTTGAAGGCGACGATCGAGAGGCTGGTGCGCGCCGCGCTCGCGGCGCTGCCCGAGGACATGCTGGGCGCCGAGGCGCGCGCGCAGGCCCCCGAGGTCGAGCGCACCCGCGACCCGAGCCACGGCGACTACGCCACCAACGCGGCGCTGCGCCACGCCAAGGCCGCGCGCAAGAACCCGCGCCAGCTCGCCGAGGCCATCGTGCGCGCGCTGCCCGCCGACCCCGAGGTCGCGCGCGTCGAGATCGCCGGGCCCGGCTTCATCAACTTCCACCTGGCAGCCGCCGCCTACCACGCCGAGATCGGCCGCGTGCTCGACCAGGGCGCCGGCTACGGGCGACGCCCGGCGCGCAGCGGCGAGCGGGTGCTGCTCGAGTTCGTGTCCGCGAACCCGACCGGGCCGCTGCACGTCGGCCACGGCCGGCACGCCGCCTTCGGCGCGGCGCTCGGCAACCTGCTCGAGGCCGCCGGGCACGACGTCACGCGCGAGTACTACATCAACGACGCCGGCCGCCAGGTCGACATCCTCGCGCTCAGCGTCTGGCTGCGCTACCTCGAGCGGCTCGGCGAGGCCGTGCCGTTCCCCGCCAACGGCTACCGCGGCGAGTACCTGCTGCCGATCGCCGCCGCGCTCGAGGCGAGAGCCGGGCACACGCTCGCGCAGCCGGCCGCGGCGCTGCGCGTCGGGCTGCCGAAGGACGAGCCCGAGGGCGGCGACAAGGAGGCCTACGTCGACGCGCTGATCGCGCGCGCCCGCGAGCTGCTCGGCGAGCCGGGCTTTCTCGGCGTGATCGAGCACTCCCTCGCCGGCATGGTCGCCGACATCCGCGACGACCTCGCCGAAATGGGCGTGACCTTCGACCACTGGTTCTCGGAGCGCTCGCTCGCGACCAGCGGCGCGATCGACGAGGCGCTGCGCCGCCTCGAGGCCCACGGCCACACCTACCGCAAGGACGGCGCGCTGTGGTTCCGCGCGAGCGCCTTCGGCGACGACGAAGACCGCGTAGTCGAGCGCGAGAACGGTGTGCGCACCTACTTCGCCTCGGACATCGCCTACCACCTCGACAAGCGCCTGCGCGGCTACCAGCGCCTGATCGACGTGCTCGGCGCCGATCACCACGGCTACGTCGCGCGGGTGCGCGGCGGCCTCGAGGCGATGGGCGAGCCGCCCGCCTGCCTCGAGGTGCCGCTGATCCAGCTCGTGAGCCTGTACCGCGGCGGCGAGAAGGTCGCGATGGGCAAGCGCGAGGGCAACTTCGTGACGCTGCGCCAGCTGCGCCACGAGGTCGGCAACGACGCCTGCCGCTTCTACTACGTGATGCGCTCCAACGACCAGCACCTCGACTTCGACCTGGAGCTCGCCAAGAGCCGCACCACCGAGAACCCCGTCTACTACATCCAGTACGCGCACGCGCGGGTGGCGAGCGTGCTGCGCCAGCTCGCCGAGCGCGGCCTCGCGCACGACCCGGCGCGCGGCCGCGCCGCGCTCGCGCGGCTCGTCGAGCCGCACGAGCGGCGGCTGATGGTCAGCGTCACGCGCCTGCCCGAGGTGCTCGAGCTCGCCGCCGCCACGCGCGCGCCGCACACGCTGGTGCACTACCTGCGCGAGCTCGCCACCGACTTCCACGGCGCCTACTCGGCGGGCAACGAGAACCCGGCGCACCGCGTGATCGTCGAGGATGCCGAGCTTCGGGACGCGCGCCTCGCGCTGGTGCTGGCGGCGCGCCAGGCGATCCGCAACGGGCTCGCGATCCTCGGGGTCTCGGCGCCGGAGACGATGTGACCGCACGCGACTACCGCAAGGGCGCGCCGCGCCCACGGCGCGCCGGCGGTGGCGGCTTCAGCGGCTGGACCGGGCTCGCGATCGGGCTCGCGCTCGGCCTCGCGGTCGCCGCGTTCGTCTGGCAGTACAAGTCGCGCCCGCCGGCGGAGCCGGCCGCCGCCCGCCAGAAGAAGCCGGCGCCGCAGTCGGCGCGCGACGAGGCCCCCGACCAGGAGTCCGCCGGCGGCGGCTACACGTTCTACGACCGGCTCAAGAACTTCGAGGTCGTGATCCCGGAGAAGGACAAGGAAGTGCGCCGCGACACGCGGCCGGCGCCCGAGACCCGCCCCGGCACCTACGTGCTGCAGGCGGGCTCGTACCGCAACTTCGCCGACGCCGACCGGGTGCGCGCGCAGCTGGCGCTCGCCGGCATCGAGTCCAAGGTGCAGAAGGTCACGGTCGACACCGACACCTGGCATCGCGTGCGCATCGGCCCGATCACGAACCTCGACGAGCTCAACCGCATCCGCACCCGCCTCAAGCAGGCCGACGTCGACGCGCTCGAGATCCGCGTCGGCGACTGACTCAGGCGCGCGCCGCCGGCGGCGGCCGCGCGACCTTGAGCGCGATCAGGAAGGCCGCGGCGGTCAGGAGCGCCGCCAGGTAGAACGCCGCGCCCGGCAGCGGCGCCCGGCCCGCCGGCGGGGCGATGCCGGCGGCGAACACGGCGCTGAAGAGCGCCGGGCTGAAAATGCCCGCGAGCCCCATCAGGCTCGAGTTGACGCCCTGCAGCTCGCCCTGCTCGTGGCCGTGCACGCGCTGCGTCAGGAGCGCCTGCGCCGCCGCGTAGTAGAGACCGCCGAGCGCGCCGAACGGGATCGCGAACAGGAACCACGCGCCGGTCGGCGCGAAGGCGTAGAGCGCGTAGGCGAGCGTCTCGCAGACGAGCCCGGTCAGCGCCGCGCCGCGCTCGCCGAAGCGGCGCACGAACGGCCCGATGACGAGCGCCTGCACGATGGCGGTGCAGACGCCGACGAAGGCCAGCGTGTAGGCGACGCGCGCCACGCTCCAGTCGTAGCGGTAGCCGGCGTACAGCACGAACACGCTCGGCAGCGAGTAGTGCGCGATCAGGCGCAGCACCTGCATGCTGAAGAGCCCGGCGAGCCCGCGGCGGCCGCGGATCAGCAGCAGCGCGCCCACCGGGTTGGCGCGCGACCAGGAGAAGCGCGCGCGCCGCTCCCGCGGCAGCGACTCGGGCAGCACGAACCAGCCGTAGAGCGCGTTGCCGAGCGTCAGCGCCGCGGCCGCCCAGAACGGGGCGCGCAGGTTGAACTGCCCGAGCAGGCCGCCGAAGGCCGGCCCGGCGATGAAGCCGACGCCCCACGCCGCGCCGACGTAGCCGAAGGAGGCGGCGCGCCGCTCCGGCGGGGTGACGTCGGCGATGTAGGCGCTCGCGGTCGAGTAGCTCGCGGCGGTGATCCCCGAGATCACGCGCCCGATGAAGAGCCACGCGAGGCTCGGCGCGAGCGCCATCAGCAGGTAGTCGAGGCCGAGGCCGGTCAGCGAGATCAGCAGCACCGTGCGCCGGCCGAAGCGGTCCGAGAGCACGCCGAGCAGCGGCGAGAACACGAACTGCATCGCCGACCAGGCGGTCGCGAAGCTGCCGTAGGTGAGCGCGGCGAGCGCGACGTCGCCGCCGCGGAACGACTTGATCAAGTTGGGCAGCACCGGCAGCGCCGCGCCGAAGGCCAGCACGTCGAGCACGACGGTCACGAGGATGAACGCGACCGCCGCCGGCCGCGCGGTGCCCGCCTGCGGGGTCGCCATCAGTCGTCGGCGCTCTGGCGGAAGTCGACCCCGAGCGAGCGCAGCTTGCGGTACAGGTGGGTCCGTTCCATGCCGACGCGCTTGGCGAGCTGGCCGACCTTGCCGTTGCACAGCAGCAGCTGCTGCTGCAGGTAGGCGCGCTCGAAGGCCTCGCGCGCCTCCCGCAGCGGCAGCGCCAGCAGGTCCTGCTTGACCAGCGGCTCGTCGCGCGGCAGCTGGGTCGCGAGCTCGCGCTCGATCTCCTCGAGGCGGATCTCCTCCTCGCCGCCGAGCAGCAGCAGCCGGTGCACCAGGTTCCTGAGCTCGCCCATGTTGCCGGGCCAGGGGTAGTTGCGCAGCCGGTTCTGGGCCGCGACCCCGAAGCGGCGGAACGGCAGGCGCTCCTCGTCCACCAGCCGGTCGACGTAGTAGCGCAGCAGCTCCGGCACGTCCTCGGCGTAGTCCCGAAGCGGCGGCACCTTGAGGGTCACGAGGTTGAGGTGGCCGAGCAGGTCGCGCCGGAAGGGCTCGCTGCCCTGCGCCTCGAAGCCCGGGCTCGCGCTCGAGACGAGCCGCGCCACGAGCGGCTGCGGCGCGCGGCCCTGCACCCGCACGTAGCTGCCGGCGTCGAGGTCGGCCGCCAGCAGCCGCTGCACCGCCGGCACGAAGTCCTCGAGGCCGGCGAGGTAGAGCGTGCCGCCGGCGGCCTGCTCGTACAGGCCGGCCTCGACCGCGCCGTCGCGCTCGACGCCGCGCAGGCGCGCGGCGGCGTTGGCCTCGTCGAGGCTGCCGCCGGCCACCACCACGAACGGCTTGTCGGCGCGCGGGCCCAGCGAGTGCAGGTAGCGGGCGAAGGCCTCGCGGCCGGTGCCGGACTCGCCGAGCAGCAGCACCGGCGCATCGCGCGGCGCGATCTGCTGAATCTGCTCGCGCAGTCCCTGCATCAGCCGGCTCTTGCCGACCGGCGCGACCAAGGGCGGCACCAGCGCGCGCGTCGCGAGGCGCTGGCGGCGCCCGGACTCGAGCGCGCGCTCAACGACGCGCAGGAGCTTGGCGAGCGACAGCGGTTTCTCGACGAAGTCGAAGGCGCCGAGGCGCGTGGCCTCGACCGCGGTCTCGACGGTGCCATGGCCCGACATCATGACCACCGGGCAGCGCAGCGCCCCCTGGCCGGCCCACTCGCGCAGCAGCGTGATGCCGTCGGTGTCCGGCATCCAGATGTCGAGCAGCACGAGGTCGGGCTCGTGGCGGGCCCGCGCGGCGCGGGCCTGGGCGGCGTCGGCCGCGACGTCGACCTCGTGGCCTTCGTCGGCCAGCACCTCCCTCAGGGTGCTGCGGATGTCGGACTCGTCGTCGACGACGAGAATGCGCGTTGCACTCATGCCCGCTCTCTCCTCGGCTCCGGTCGCCGGGTCTCTCGGTTGATCGCACTCGCCAGCGCCTCGCGCGCCGCCTCGTCGAGCGGCAGCAGGATGCGCACGCGCGCCCCGCCGCCGGGGGCGTTGTCGGCCTCGATCCGCCCACCGTGCTCCTCGACGATCTTCTTGACGATCGCGAGGCCGAGGCCGGTGCCCTTGGGCTTGCTGGTCACGTACGGGTCGAACATCTGGCCGATGATCTCATGCTGGAACCCGGGGCCGTTGTCGGCCACCACGAGCTCGAGCGCCGGGTGGCCCGCCACCGGCGCGCGGCGCGTCTCGACGACGACCTCGGCGTCGGGCCGGTCCTCGAGCGCCTCGAAGGCGTTGGTCAGCAGGTTGTTGAGGATCTGGCGGATCCGGCCGCGGTCGGCCTCGACCAGACCCAGCGCCGCGTCGAGCGCGAGCTGCACGCGCACCGGCGTTCCGCCAGCGCCCGGCGCGCCCTGCGCGCGGTACAGGTCCGCGACCTCGGTCACCAGCTGGTTGAGGTCGAAGCTGGTGAGCTCCATGGCCGGCGCGCGCGCGTACTCCGAGAACGAGTTGACCATGCGCTTCATGGCCTCGACCTGCTGCACGATCGTGTGCGTGGCGCGCTCGAGGATCTCGGCGTCCTTGGGCGCCATCTGCCCGAGCAGCCGGCGGCGCATGCGGTCGGCCGACAGCTGGATCGGCGTCAGCGGGTTCTTGATCTCGTGGGCGAGGCGCCGCGCCACCTCGCCCCAGGCGGCATCGCGCTGCGCCTGCAGGAGCGTGGAGATGTCGTCGAACACGATCACGAGGCCCGGGCTCTCGCCGTCGTCGGCCGGCAGCGGCGTGCACGCCACCATCAGCTCGCGCCGGCCGCTGTCGGTCTTGAGCTGCAGCTGCTCGCGCCACTCCGTCTGGCCGGCGTCGAGGTGCCGGCGGCAGGCCGACAGGAACTGCTCGGGCAGCGCGTGCCCGGCCGCGACCTCGGCGAACGGCCGGCCGACGCCGGCCTCGAGGTCGGCGCCGAGGATCGCCGCGGCCGCCGGGTTCGCGGTGCGCAGCCTGAGGTCCGGCTCGAGCGACACCACGCCGGTCGAGAGCCGCGCCAGGATCACCGCGAGGCTCGCGCGCTCCTGCTCGACCGCGGCGCGGCTCTTCTCGGCGTCGGCGCGCGCGCGCGCCAGGCGCTTGGTCATGTCGTTGAACGAGTGCACCAGGAACCCCATCTCGTCGCGCGAGGGCAGCGCGAGCCGGAGGTTGAGGTCGCCCTTGCCCACCGCGCGCGTGCCGGCGATCAGGTCCTGCACCGGCTTCACCAGGCGCTCGGCCCAGAAGAACGCGCCGTACACGGCGCCGAGGCCCGCCAGCAGCAGCACGATCGTCAGCGTCAGCGTGAAGGTGGACTTGAGGAACGGCCGCTGGTAGACGCGCTGGCCGTACTGCGAGTAGGCGCTCTGCACCCGGTCGGCGAGGCCGGCGAGCTGCTCGGGCACCTCGTAGCTTGCCACCATCACGCGCGCGTCGCGGCCGGCGGCGGGCGCCAGCGCGGTCGCGGTCAGCACCCGGTAGCCGCCGGTCGGGCCCGGGTCGAGGCTGACGTAGTTGCGGCCCTGGCGCGCGGCGAGCAGCACCTCCTCGGCCGGCAGGCTCGGCAGCGACTCGAGCGCGAAGTCGGTGCTGGCGGCCACGATCCGGCCGCGCTCGCCGACGATCAGGAGCTCCGCGGCGCCGGCGAAGCGGCGGTAGCGGTCGAGCTGCGCCGCGATGCCGAAGTCCGGCAGCTCCTTGAGCTCGGCGGCGAGCGTCGCGGTGCGGCCGGCGAACTCGCGCATCCTGAGCGACAGCGCCGCCCGCGACAGCGCGAGCGCATCGTCGAGCCCGCGCCCGACGTTGGGCGTGAACCAGGTGTCGATGCCGCGGTTGATCGCGTTCACCGAGAAGAAGTACACGAGCAGGATCGGGCCGAGCGCCAGCGCCGAGGACATCAGCACCGCGCGTGCCTTCATGCGCGAGCCAGGCAGCTGCGCGCGCCAGTCGCGCACCAGCTCGCTGAGCTTGCGGCCGATCAGCGCGAGCAGCACGAACACGCCCAGGACGTTGACGAGCAGCAGCCACGGCTGCAGCCGGTCGAACTCCCCGGCGTCCTGGGCGGTGCCGGCGAGCAGCACGAGCGAGGCCAGGCTCGCGAGCGCGCCCAGCATCGTCAGCAGCGTCAGCGCCCGGCGCCGCAGCACGCGCCGGCGCTCGATGACCGCCGGCAGCGCGGGGGTCGCGCGCGGCGCCGGCGGCGACGGCGGCAGCGGCGCGCCGCTCATGGCCGCACCGTCCAGGTGTACCAGTCGGTGCTGCGCTTCCAGTCCACCCAGAAGAAGATGTACTTGAGCGCCGCCGGCAGCCCGCCCTCGATCGCGGCGGTGGCCTTGAGCGAGGCCTCGTAGTGCTGCCCCTTCTCGATGAGCGCCTCGTCGATCGCCGGCAGGCCGTGCACGTCGGACAGCGCCACCAGCGCCGCGTCGAGCGAGGAGTAGGAGGTCTGCTGGCCGCTGTTGAGGTTGTTGACGAGGTAGCGCTCGGAGAGCGCGTGGTAGTGCAGCTGCCAGCGCTGCGCGAGCGAGGCGACCTCGACGTCCGGCAGGTAGCGGCGCTTGCGCACCACCGACAGGTCGAGCTCGAGCACCACCGGCACGCCCTCGCGCACCGCCTGCGCGGCGTTGCGCGACAGCGCGAGGTCGAGCGTCGCGTTCAGCTGGTAGACGCGCTCGGCGGGCTCGAGGTAGGCCGAGCGCACGTCGAAGCGCGCGCCGTCGTCGA